>CAMLSH010000399.1 GCA_946482625.1 uncultured Opitutaceae bacterium | reverse complement strand
CTGTTGCGTCACCTGATCGTCGATACAGTGCGACGCGGTCAAAGCCATGCGCGTTTGCAGGAGGCCTGGGCTGTCGCGCAATCGGTGGAGAACGATGGCGGGACCGAAAATATGACTGTCGCGAATGGTCCCTGCGCCTGTGCCGATGAGGCGGGGCGTCGCCTTTCGCCGGCATTGCGCGAAGCGCTGCTGCTGACGGTGCAGGATCGTGGGAATGCGTCGCGCATCGCGCAAAGCCGTGGTGTTTCGTCCTCGGCTTTGTGGGTGCGCGCTCATCGTGCACGAAAACAGTGGCGCGCGGCATTGCATGCGCGTTGTGGCGCATGCGCGAGCGAAGGCCGATGCCGCCAATGCGATTGTGCGGATCGTCGCAACGCTGACGAAACCATGTAAGGTCTCTGTTTTGACTGCGTCAGCCCAGGTAACTCCTATGAAACACAACCACGCTCATCATGGCTCTCACTCCACTAAAACGGTCGCCAGCGCCGCCGTGTCCGACGCTCCCTCGTGCCACGCGCCAGCAGCGCAGGCAGCGGACGCGCCAGGACAGGCGCCGGCGGACGACGCGTACATGGGTATCCGTCTTTCGGATAATCTTCCACGGCGGCTTCGCGTGGCGCTGCCATTTACCGTGGCGGTGTTGTACCTGGCCATGGGCAATCTGCTGCCGGCGGGACTCGCGCCGGATCGCTGGGTCTCCCATGCGCTAAACGGCTGGCTGCAACTCGCGCTGACTGCACCGGTTTTCTTTTGGTGCGGCTGGCCGTTTTTGCGGCGCTGGGCGTATTCGATCCGCACACGGGACACCAATATGTTCACGCTCACGGTTACGGGCACGGGCGCGGCGTTTGGGTTTAGCGTATTTGCGCTGTTGTTTCCCGAGATGCTTCCCGAGGCGATGAGCCAGGGCGGGCATCTGCCGCTGTATTTCGAGGCGGCGGCGGTGATCACGACGATCGTCTTGATCGGCCAGGTGATCGAGCGGCGCACGTACGATCGGACAGGGGCGGCGGTGCGGGCGTTGCTCGATCTTTCCCCGCAAACAGCGCGGCGGATCGTCGATGGTCGCGAAGAAACCGTGGCGGTGAGCGATCTGCGCGTGGGCGACGTGCTGCACGTGCGGCCCGGCGAAAAAGTACCGGTGGATGGCGAAGTCGTTTCCGGCACCTCGGCGGTCGATGAATCGATGCTCACCGGCGAACCAATCCCGGTCGAGAAGAGCACGGGCGATGCGGTCATCGGTGCGACGATCAACCGGCATGGTGCGTTTCAGATGCGCGCCAGTCGCGTCGGCGCGGATACGATGCTCCAGCAGATCGTGCGCATGGTCGAGGAGGCGCAGGAACAGGACGCGCCGATAGCGCGACTCGCCGACCGGGTGAGCGCGTGGTTCGTCCCGGCGGTGCTCGGTGTGGCGACGCTGACGCTTGTGAGCTGGTGGATCTTTGGCGGAGAACGCGGGCTGATCTACGGACTCATCACGGCGGTCTCCGTGCTCATCATCGCGTGCCCGTGCGCGCTCGGGCTGGCGACGCCGACAGCGATCATGGCGGGCACCGGGTTGGCGGCGCGTCACGGTATTCTTATCAAAGGGGGCGAGGCGCTGGAACGTGCCCATTCTCTTGATACCATCGTGCTCGACAAGACCGGTACGATCACTGAGGGGAAGCCCTCCGTGACGGACGTGGTCACTCACGGTGAGTTCAGCGAAACCGACGTGCTTGCGCTCGCTGCGGCGGCGGAGCACGCCTCCGAGCATCCGCTGGCACGGTCGGTCGTGGACGCGGCGAACGCGCGAGGCGTCGCGTTGGAGCAAGCGACCGGGTTTGCAGCCGTGCCGGGCAAAGGCGTGCGTGCGACTGTGCGCGGGCGTTTGGTGCGGATCGGAACGGCGGCGTTTCTCCGCGAGGAAGGAGTCGCTCCGGATGCGTTGAACGATCGCGCGATGCAACTCGCCGAAGCGGGACGCACGGTGGTTTTCGTCGCTGTGGACGACGCGCTTGCCGGCGTGATCGGCATTGCCGACAAGATTCGCGCGGGTGCGCGGGAAGCCGTGCGTGCGCTTGGAAAGGCGCGGATCGAAGTCGTTATGTTAACGGGCGATCAGGAGCGCACCGCGCAGGCCGTTGCCCGGGAACTGGGCATCAAGCGTGTATTTGCCGGTGTGTTGCCTGGACAGAAATCCGACAAGATCGCCGAGCTCCAGAAGGAAGGCCGCCGCGTGGGGATGGTAGGCGACGGCGTCAACGACGCTCCGGCGCTCGCCCGGGCGGACGTGGGTTTCGCCATGCGGAGCGGCACGGATGTCGCCATCGAGGCGGCCGATGTGACCTTGATGCGCAGTGATCCGCGCAGCGTCGCTGAGGCGATCGATGTTTCCCGCCGCACGCTCGCGACGATCCGCCAGAATCTCTTTTGGGCGTTCGCGTACAATGTCGCCGGAATCCCGCTCGCGGCGGGCCTGCTGTATCCGGCGTTCGGATGGCTGCTCAATCCCGTTTACGCGGGAGTGGCGATGTCGCTGAGCTCGATCTTCGTCGTAGGGAACAGCCTCCGGCTGGCGCGGATTAAAACTCAGCCCGTAAAAATCGCCGAGGGTTCGACTGAGTCGGCGGTGTAAGGGGGCCGAATCTTTTCTCTTCTTATGAAAACACGTATCGCTCCTCGTCGCGGCCTGACGGTCGCTTTGTTCGCTCTCTTCACAGCTCTCAACTTCAACGCGGCAGCGTTTGCTGCGGACGGCAAAGATGCTGCGTCCGCCGACGCCAAGGCCGCCTATCCGCTCACCACCTGTGTCGTCTCCGGCGATGACCTGGGCGGCGACATGGGAGAGCCGGTCGACTATATCCACAAAGAAGACGGCAAACCCGACCGCCTGGTGCGTTTCTGCTGCAAGCCTTGCATTAAAGATTTCAAGAAGGACCCGGCGAAATATCTCAAAGTGATCGACGATGCGGCGGCGGCGAAACCCAAAGGTGAGCACGCTCATCACTGAGGAGCGGTCAGAGTTTTCGCCACGACTCACGGTTCGTGATCGTTGCGTGAAAAACCGCCGTCCGTGTATTCCACGGACGGCGGTTTCATTTTTCGATTCGTGCAGCGGATTCTTTCTTCCCGCGCGCACACCGGGTTAAGGATGCGACACGGCGGCCATGTGCCGGCAGGCCTCGGCGCAGCGGCGGCAGGCTTCGGCGCATTTCTGGCAGTGATCAGCGTCGTGTTTGCCGCACTCTTCGCCGCAGGCATCGCACACCTCGGCGCAGAGTTGGCAGACTCGTTCCGCGAACTGCGAGCCGCGCGCCATTTCGCGTTCGGCGAGTGCGCAGAGATCGGCGCAGGAGCGATCCAGTTCGATGCAGCGCGCCATCATTTTAATGTCTTTCTCGTGCAGGCAGGAAGTCGCGCAGTGTTCGCAAGCAATCATGCAATCGTGACACGCCTCGATACAGTCTTGGTAATTTTCGTGGGCCATTTGTTTTCTCCTCGTTGGCGGTGCGCGGGGCGCCGCCCTGATTGTTCGCGACGCGCTCGGGCGAAATTTTTTCGCGAAGGACGAGCCCCGTCGTGGCGTCACCGTAGTCCGGTCGGCGGATCGGTGCCATCGGGGACACTCTCCAAGCACCGATGGGGGCGACTCCCGAAGTGCATGGTTCGCCCGACGACGAAGGGTCTCGGCGACCATTAAAACAAACGCGCTGCACCGTCCCGCGAGTGTTTCCACCCGGAGCGGTGTAGGGTTGATGTAGCGCGACTGAAGGCGATTCCCGCCTGAAGCCGGCGCCGCGAAAAACCTCATGAAAACCCTCCGTCTAT
>CAMLSH010000398.1 GCA_946482625.1 uncultured Opitutaceae bacterium | reverse complement strand
CCGCCCGAACTGGCAACCGGGCGATTCCCTCCTTGAACCGCATGATGCACCGTTTTCCTTTGAACCACTTTCCCTGCCGGTGTGGCGCGTGCCGTATCTGCTGCGAATAAGCACCTTCCTCGCGCTCACGCGGCGGTTCTTCGCACGCGGCCCCATCGGCGGTATTCACGGGCGCAGACCTCCGCGGCCACCTATGCGTTTCAAGAAAGCGTCGGTCCCCTAAAAACCGGCACGCTCGACGACGAAACCAACGAGTTTCTTTTCGAATACGGCCCGCCGGACTTTGAAAGACCTCCCCGTGCTAGTGGAACCGTGAATACATGCGAATGCCGCCGGCAGTATGCGCAAAAAAAACGTCGCCCGCCGTTAATATGCCGCGCGCCCGGCCGTCATCAGAGGTGAACCCCGACGCCTATGGACGACCTCTTCCCCGTCTCGTCATCGCGGAAAGCCCGCATCGAAATCATCCCCCTGATCGACGTCGTGTTTTTCCTGCTGGCCACGTTTGTCTTGTTCACACTCTCGCTGGATAAAATCGCTGCGATCCCCGTCCCGCTGCCCAAGGCGGGCGAACCGCTCGACCGGGAAGATCTCACGGTCTATCTGCGGACCTCCGACCACGGCCTGTATTCCTGGAAACAAGGCCGCGACGGACCCGCCGAGCAAATCACTCACGCTGAACTGGGACCGCGTCTCGCGAATTATCGGAACTCCGTCGCGCATCCTCGCGTGATGGTCAGTGGCGATGATCGCGCCCGCTTCTCCTCAACAGTCGCCGCCCTCGATGCCGTGCGCCTCGCGCGCATCGCCGAGGTCTCGGTGGAGACTCGGTAAGAATTGATCAACGCATTCGCCAGCGGAGCCTGAACCGCGCGTTCAGCGGCACCGATCCCCGCTTTGACTTCACTGATGTCACACGGATTCTGAAGCCGTTATGAAAACCCACCTCTGGTCGCTCTCACGCGTCACTCTGCTCGCACTTTCCGTCGGCCTGACGGGCTGCTCCAAGAAAACCGAACCCGCAAACCCGCCGGCGCAACCCGCGCCCGCCCCGACCGCGTCCACTCCGGCCCCGTCCCTCGCCGACGCAGCTCAAGCCCGAGTCGATGCAGCCCAGAAAGAGATCGAGGCCGCCAAGGCTCAGGCCGAAGCGGCCGCAAAGACCAAAGCCGCCGAACTACAGGCGCAGGCCGAACAAAAAGCAGCCGATGCCCAACGTCTCGCCAACGACCTCAAAGCTCAGGGCGCTTCCCAGGCAAATGCTCTTCTCAGCAACCTCGGCACCCAAAAAGCGGATGCACCAGGCGCCACCAGCGCCGCGACCTCCACGATCAGTGCGCTTCCTCCGCTCACCCAGAATCTGAGCCCCGCGAATTTTTCCGCGTGGTACGAAAAAGCCAGCGCCGAGTCCTCCGGCATTATCGCCAGCCTCGCGACGAAAGCTGCCGAACTTGGCGGTCAGGCTTCGCCCGAATTCAAGTCGCTCTACGACACCGCCCTCGCGCAGAAGAAAACCTTCGACGAGGTCAGCACCCAGTTGAAGGCCGGCGGCCTCACCCAGTGGGCCACGCTGTACCCCAAACTCCAGACGTCGTGGACCGATCTCAGCAAATCGCTGACTGACGCCAAAGCGTTGCTCGCTCGTTTCCAGAAATAACCGGGCCCGTCCTCAGCGCGCTCCGGCAAACTGCGGATGCGCTTCGATGCGCTTCTCGAACGCGGCGCGTTCCGCCTCGGGAAGCGTCGCAGGAAACTTCGATGTGCTCCGGCGCCAACGCGCGAGCCACTCCGCTCCCAGCAATACCGGCCGGGCCGGATGCTTTTGCCACGCGGCCTCGCTTGTGAACGCGAGCGTGGTCGTCGCCTTCGGCCCGGTCCCAACGCCTTCACCGACAAAAAATTCCGCGGTGAGCAACGCCACCCTTACCGCCGTCGCCGCCGAGTACGTATAAAGATCCGCTGGCTCGTCTCCGCAGCGCGCACGCACACGCGCAAAAACCTCCGCCGTCCACAAACCCGTGTCGGTCTTCGCCGAGAACGGATCGTAGAAAATCACGTCGGGCGCCACCGCCGACTCGATGAACGTCAGAAAATCCCCTTTGAGCAGCTCCCACTGAAGCAGTCCCGACGCGTGCTGCCACCGGCCGTTCTCCAACAACGCGTGCGGCGCGCCGTGGCGCAGATGCGGGAAATGGCTCGGGAACTTCGTCGCCAGCGCGAGTGGGTCCAGATCGCACTCGAAACTCACGATTCTCAAGGGTCGCAACGCTTCTGCACCCTTCACGGCGTATTCGTTTTCGAAACACTGGATCGCGGCCATCGCGTTCGACGCCGCCCCCAAACCTACGTCCCAGACCACCAGCTCGCGCGCGTCTCCGCCAGCGCCTGCGATCGTCCCCGCAGCGCCGGCGTGGGCGCCATTTTTCATCAACCGCTCCGCCAGCCGCGATTGCCCGACATACAGGCGCTGCGCCTCGTCGCTCGGGGCGCTCACCGAATGCATCACCTCGCCCGAACTGATCTGGCGGATGCTCGAAAACCCCTGCTCGCTCGTGACGATGTCGTAGTCGCCGAGATGCTTGGGCTTTCCGTGCCGCAATTTCTTCGGCGGGTTCACCGGATTTTCTTCATCCGATTTCATCAACTCCGGCCGCATGCGTTCGTAGTAAGCGAGGAAATCGCCGCGCAAAATCTCTTCGCGCATCTCGCGCATGAGCCGGTGATAGAACGTGAAATTGTGAATACCCAGCAGCTGCCAGCCGAGCAGTTCATCGGACTTCACCAAGTGGTGCAGATAAGCCCGCGAGAAATTCCGGCAGCAGTGGCAGTCGCATCGCGCATCCAGCGGCGCCTCCGAAAATTTATACACCGCGCGCCGGAGCTGGATTTTCCCTTGCGACGTAAACGCCACGCCGCGCTGCGCGAGCTGCGACGGGATGATGCAGTCAAACATGTCCACGCCACGATGTACCGCTTCGAGAATGTCGATCGGCGTGCCCACGCCCATGAGATAGCGCGGCAGATTCTCCGGCAGCTCCGCCGTGACCAGCCCGGTGAATTCGTAGCGCTGTTCATGCGTCTCGCCGACCGCGAGTCCGCCGATCGCGAGCCCGTCGAACGGCAGTTTGCGCAAAAACGCGGCGCTCTTCTTCCGCAGATCGTGATGACACGCGCCCTGCACGATGCCGAACAACGCCTGCGGCGAATCGCCGCGCGCTGCGAGCGAACGAACTGCCCAGCGATGCGTGAGCTCCATCGCCGCCTCCGCCTCCGGATACGCCGCCGTCGAGGGGATGCACTGGTCGAGCACCATCATGATGTCGCTTCCGATCGTGCGTTGCATCGCGATGCTCGATTCGGGCGAGAGCAGATACATCGTGCCATCGACATAGCTCTTAAAACGCGCGCCTTCTTCATTCATCGCGCGCTCGCCCGGCAGCGAAAAAATCTGGAAGCCGCCCGAGTCCGTCAGCACCGGCCCGTCCCACTTCATGAAGTTATGGATACCGCCGAACTTCTTGAAAACCTCCGGCCCCGGACGGAGCAGCAGATGGTACGTGTTGGCGAGCAACACACTCGAACCGGTCGTCTTGAGCGTCTCGACCGTCTGGCTCTTCACCGTGGCCTGCGTTCCGACCGGCATGAAAACCGGCGTTCGCACTTCGCCATGAAGCGTCTGAAACCTCGCCGCGCGGGCTTGGGAACCGGTGGATTTCTTTTCTAGCGTGAAAGGAAGACGGGACATTTTTGTTACGGCCGATGAGAGGACCGGGGACTAACTGTGAAGTTTCAGTAGGTTGTCCCTGCAAGCCGGATCAGGGAGAGATGGG
>CAMLSH010000397.1 GCA_946482625.1 uncultured Opitutaceae bacterium | reverse complement strand
GCGGGTGCTGGCATCGCCTCTGCATTTGCGGGGGTTCACGCAGCATGGCCGACGAAGACAAAGACTCAAAAACAGAGCAGGCGTCCGGAAAACGCCTCAGCGACGCGCATGCGAAAGGCCAGTTTGCGCGTTCGCCCGAGATCGCGGTGGTTTTCCTCCTCGCCGCTGCGCTCGGCGGCCTGTCCCTCACTGTCGGAACCGCGGCCCAGGATATCTCCGCGATGGCGCGCAACACCTTCAGCCAGCTCGGCACGATACAGCTCCAGCTCGATACCGTGCCGATGCAACTCGGTGAAACCATGCTGCTTATGGGCAAGGTTCTCGTCCCCGTCCTCGGTTCCTGCGCGCTCGCTGCCTTGCTCGCGGGTGGCCTCCAAAGCGGTTTCACCCTCACGCCCGACGTGCTAGGTCTGAAGCTCGAAAAGCTCAACCCCATCCCCGGATTCCAGCGCATCTTCTCCAAACAGGCGCTCGTCCACGCCGGTATCGATTTCCTCAAACTCGTCTCCATCGCGCTCGTTCTCTGGGCCGCCGCTAAAGGCTTTTTCGAGGACCCGCTTTTCTCCGCGCCCGTCGAAGCCGTCTATCTCGGCTACTTCCTGAAACGCTCCACCTTCGAGTTTCTCTCCCGCCTCATCCTCTGCATGGGCGTCATCGCCGCGATCAGCTACTGGTACGAATTCATGAAGTCGAAAAAGGACCTCATGATGTCGAAGCAAGAGGTCAAAGAGGAACACAAGCAGGCCGAAGGCGACGCGCAGACCAAGGGCGCGATGCGCCGCATGGCCCGCCGCCTTCTCCAAAAGCAGATGCTCGCCGCCGTTCCCACGGCCGACGTCATCGTGACCAACCCAACTCACTACGCCGTCGCCCTCAAATACGAGCGCGGCGTCGATCAGGCGCCCGTCGTCCTCGCCAAAGGCGAAAACCGCTTCGCGCAACGCATCAAGGCGATCGCCGCCGAACACGGCGTGCCGGTCGTCGAAAACAAACCCGTCGCCCGCATGCTCTACTCGCTCAGCACCGTCGGCGAATCCATCCCGGCCGATCTCTACCAGGCCGTAGCCCAGATCCTCGCCTTCGTGTATCGGACCCACCGTTACTACTTCCACCGCCTCAAGACCCGCCGCGTCGAAGCCGCCCGCGCCGCCGCCTGATTTTCACTCCAGTCCTCATTCTTCTCATTTTTTAAATGTCCGCTCCTGCCACACCGATCCCCGTTCCCGTTCCGCAGATGTCCGGCCTGATGAAACGCGCCGATCTCATCTTCACGGGCGCCCTGTTCGGCACCGTGCTTTTGCTGATCGTGCCAGTGCCGCCGTTCCTGCTCGATATACTGCTCGCGCTGAGCATCGGCATGTCGCTGCTCGTGCTGCTCGTGATCGTGTACGTGAAAGATCCGCCCGAGTTCTCCGGCTTTCCCACCATTCTCCTCGGTTTCACGCTCTTCCGTCTCGCGCTCAACATCTGTACCACGCGCCTCATCCTCACCAAAGGTCACGCCGGCGGTGTGATCGAGTCGTTCGGCAACTTCGTTATTCAGGGCAACTACATCGTCGGCTTCGTGGTGTTCCTGATCCTGATAGTCATCAACTTCGTCGTCATCACCAAGGGCGCCGGCCGTATTGCCGAAGTGAGCGCCCGCTTCACCCTCGACGCTCTCCCCGGTAAACAGATGGCCATCGATGCCGAGCTCAACGCCGGCATCATCGACGAAGCCTCCGCCACCGCCCGCCGCGTCAAAGTTCAGAAAGAAGCCGACTTCTACGGCGCGATGGACGGCGCCTCGAAGTTCGTCCGCGGCGACGCGGTCGCCGGCATCTTGATCACCTTGGTCAACGTCATCGGCGGTTTCGCCATCGGCGTTTTCCAGATGGACCTCTCGCTCGCCGAAGCGCTCAGCAAATTCACGCTGCTCTCCATCGGTGACGGCCTCGTTTCCCAAATCCCCGCGCTCATCGTTTCCGTCGCCGCCGGTTTGCTCGTCACCCGCGCCTCGGAAAACACCAATCTCGGCACCCAAGTCGGCCGCCAGCTCGTCCGTTACCCACGCGCCATCGGCATCGCCGCCGGCATGCTCGGCGTCTTCGGCCTCATGCCCGGCATGCCGCTCATCCCGTTTGCGCTGCTCGGCGGCATGGCCGGCTACCTCGCATACACCTTGAAAAAACAACAGGAAGCCGCCGACTTCGAAGTCCTCGCTCCCGTCGCCAAAGACGCCAAGGGCAACCCCAAGGGAGCCGCGCCCGTCACTGGCAAAGAAGCCGCCGCCAACGCTCCCGCCTCCGTCAAAGCCGGCGGCGACGATCTCCGCAAACTCATCGACCTCGATGTCTTCGCGATCGAGATCGGCTACGGTCTGCTCCCGATCGCCGACGCCACCAAGGGCGGCGATCTGCTCTCCCGCGTCACCGGCGTCCGCAAGACGCTCGCCCGCGAAAAAGGCATCATCGTGCCGCCGGTTTCTGTCCGCGATAATCTCGAACTCGAAGCCAACGACTACCGCTTCCTCCTTCGCGGCAAAACCATCGCCCGCGGCTCAGTTCTCCCCGGCCGCTGGATGGCCATGAACGTCTCCGGCTCGTCCGTCCGTCTCCGCGGTGTCCCTACACGCGAACCCGTCTTCAACCTCGAAGCCACCTGGATCGACGAAGCCGAAAAGAAGACCGCCGAGCTCAACGGCTACACCGTCGTCGATCCGTCGTCCGTGATGATCACGCATCTCTCCGAGACCCTGAAGTCCGTCGCGCACTTGCTGCTCGGCCGTCAGGACGTCCAGACCCTCATCGACCACGTCAAGGAAACGCACCCCGCGCTCGTCGCCGAGTTGCTTCCCGACCTCGTCAATCTCGGCGTCATCCAGCGCGTTCTCCAAAATCTTCTCCGGGAAAACATCTCCATCCTCAATCTCCCGCTCGTCCTCGAAGGCATCGGCGATTACGCCGCGCTCACCAAAAACCCCGACGACCTCAGCGAACTCGTCCGCCGCCGCCTCGGTCTGTATTTCGTTCCCGAGTACGAGTCGAAGCCCGGCTTCGTCAAAGCCTTCACCCTCGATCCGCGCCTCGAGCAAATCCTCGCCGGCAAGATCCACCGCACCGCGAGCGACGTCGGTCTCTCGCTCGACCCCGCCACCGGCCACCACCTGCTCAACGAACTCAATCAACGCTGCAACGAACTCGTCCAACAGGGCCTCCCTTCCGTGCTCGTCGTCTCCACGGAAATCCGTCTCCCGCTCAAACGCTTCTTCGAGCCCTCGCTCCCGCGCCTCGTGGTGCTGGCCTTCCAGGAACTCCCCGCGTCGAGCGAAGTCGAAAACGCCGGCTTCATCCAACTGCCCCCGCACCTCGCCAACCGCCTCGCCGAAACCAAACTGGCCGCCTGATGCCGGCCCCGCGCCGGCTGGATTTTCGATTTGGGATTCCCGATTTCGATTTCGATCAAATACGCCGTCTCCCTTCCGCCAAAAATCCTGACATGATCCTGCCACGCCAACCCCTGACACCCCGCCCGATTCGTGGCCTCTGTGTTCTCCGTGTTTGCACCCTTTGTCCTCTGTGACCCTTCCGAAATCGAGAATCGAAAATCGATAATCCAAAATCGAAAATCCCCCGATGCCTCCCGACCTCAAACCCGGCGCCACCTACAAATTCACCGTCCGCTCGACGGAGGAAGCCGTTCGCACCATCCGCGAACAGCTCGGTGAAAACGCCAAAGTGCTCTCCGTCCGCCAGGTCGGCGGCGAAGGTCTGACCGGACTCTTCAGCAAACCGAAACTCGAAGTCGTCGCCCAAATCGCCGAAGCCCCCGCATCTCCGGGTGTAGGCGGG
>CAMLSH010000396.1 GCA_946482625.1 uncultured Opitutaceae bacterium | reverse complement strand
GGGTTTCTCAACCGCCATTTCGGCCAGCAGACGGAAACGTACACGACGCTGCCGATGTTCGAGCACCTCGATCCTGATCGTTTCGAAGTCGTGCTCTTCACGCACCATCTCACGAATACCGTGGTCGAGGACCACTGTCGTCAGCGCGCGGCCGAGTTTCATCTCCTGCCGGGCGACATCGACTCACAGGTGCAGACGATCCGTTCGAGCTGCGTGGATGTGCTCGTTTTCGGCACCAACATCACCGCCGTTCCCAATGAAGTTTCCCGTCTCGCGCTCTATCGGCTCGCACCGCTTCAGGTCGTGAACAACTCGTCGTGCGTCACGAGCGGTATGCCGGAGATTGACCTGTACGTTTCCGGCGTGCTCACCGAAGTCGCCGGCGCCGAAGCTAATTTCACCGAACGTCTCGGACTTGTTCCCGGACCGACTCATGCCTTCCAGTACGAGGTCGATCGCGCTGAACCCACTGAAGGTTGGACCCGCGAACGCCTTGGCCTGCCTGAGGACGCGGTGGTCTTCGTGACCGCGGCCAACTATTTCAAAATCATCCCCGAGATGCAGCACGCCTGGGCGAGGTTGCTTGCCGCCGTCCCCGGATCGCGGCTGCTCGTCCATCCGTTCAATCCGAACTGGTCGTCGAAATATCCGATCAACCGTTTCTGTTCTTCGTTCGATCGCATCCTCACCGAACACGGCGTGACGAGTGACCGTCTGTTGGTTTCGACCGCGAAGTTTCCTTCGCGCAACGATGTCAAAGAGCTTCTCAGCGTCGGCGACATCTATCTCGATTCGTTCCCTTTCGGCGGCGTCAATTCGCTGATCGATCCACTCGAACTCGGCATTCCGGCCATCGCCTGGGAAGGTCAGACCTTCCGCGCGCGCATGGGCAGCTCGCTGCTCCGCTCGGTCGGTCTCGATGAACTCGTCGCAACCGACGAGAAGAGTTATCTCGATATCGCCATCGCGCTCGCGAACGCCCCTGCGCGCCGTACCGAGCTTGCTGCGAAAATCCGGGAGGCGATGGAGCGCAGTCCGATCTTTCTCGATACGCTGGCGTATAGTGATGCGAACGGCGACCTGCTCGAAGCCGCCTACGACCAGCTCTTCGTTGCGGGCCGCGAAGCCTTCCGCAAAGACCGCACGCCGCTCATCGCCGCCGAGGTTATTCCTGCGGTGATGGCGAATGGACCGGTCGCCGATGCGCGTCTCGGGTTGCGCACTGCTCCGGCCGATGCCGTCGCTCGACGCGCTTTGGGCAACGCCCTGCTCGCCGAGGAAAAGCCCGCCCGGGCGATCGAGTATCTCCTGGCTGCCGTCCAACACGATGAGCGCAACGGAGCGTTGTGGTTCGAACTCTCCGGTGCGCTCAGTCGCAACGGCCAGAAGACGCAGGCGCTCGAAGCGCTGGAAGCGAGTTTGCGCGTGGACGACACCAATGTTGAGGCGTGGCTGGTGTTTGCCGGTCTCGCGCGCGAATGTGGCAATCTAGATCTTTCCAAAGAAGCCGCCGAGGTCGCGAAGAAACTCGCCCCCGACGACTCCCGCATACTTGAGTTCATTTATTGAACCCGCGAGTGGAATCCTCCTTCGTCGCGATGGATCGCGGCGCGCGTTGCGCAGCGGCTTAAACTCCACGCTCATCGCTCATGGCCGATACCCCGAAGCATATCACTCTCTATACCGACGATCCCGAGTTCGGTGGGGTCGCACACTATAATCACAACGTGCTGCTGGCGCTCGCCGCGCAGGGATATCGTGTGACGTGTGTGCAGCCTCGCAGTGAAAGTCCGATGACGAAAGAGCAGGCGGCGGCCGGCGTGAAACATGAGTGGATCGGCTATGATCCCACGGCGAACTTCACTCGCTCGATCACGGATTCGGCGGACGCGGAGGCGATCTTCAACCGGCTTGATGCGGACCTGGTTTTGTTCAGCGACTGTTGCGTGGTCTCGAATCTGGCAGCGAAGCATGTGCTGGTGACGCGCGGCATTCCCTATCTGATCGTGGTTCATTCGGCAGCGAAGCATCTGGCGGAAAAATTCCGCGGCTGTCTCGGTGTTGTCGCCAAACAGCACGCATACGCACAGGCGGTCGTAGCGGTTTCGGGCGAGAGCCTGCATTGCCTCCGCACGCTCTTCGGCACGCCTGCGGACAAGGGCCGTGTCATCCACAACGGCCGGCCGGCGAAATATTTTGCACTGCCATCGGCCGAAACGACTGCGCGTTTGCGGGCGGAGATGAACATCCCGGGGGATGGCGTCATCTGTTTCTCAGCAGCGCGACTCACGGCGATGAAGGGATTTCAGCACATCCTGTCGGCAGCGGCCTCGTTGAAGCCCACGCCGTATTGGGGAAAGCTATACTTTGTTTGGGCTGGTGACGGCGAGCTGAAGGCGGAGCTACAAAAGCACGTCCATGCGCTGGGGCTCACGGATCGGTTTCGGCTGTTGGGGCAGCGTTGGGATGTGGCGGATCTATACGGTGCCTCTGACATGTTTGTATTGCCGTCACACTTCGAAGGCATGCCACTTACGATCATGGAAGCGATGGCACGGCGGGTGCCGGTGATCGCGTCCGCGGTCGGAGGTATTCCCGAGGAGTTGGGCGACACAGGTTGTCTGGTGGCCGATCCGGGCACTCATACGGAACTAGCTGTGAAAGGGCTCGTGGAGGGCATCGCCCGCTGGATCGCGAATCCAGAAGAGCGTCGCGAGAAAGCGAAGAAGACGCACGCCCGCGCGATGGAGTTGTTTCGCGAAGAGCTGATGCTTTCACGTATCACGGGCTTGGTGGCCGAAATCTTGAAAAACCTGCCGGAGAAACGTGCCGCCGTCCTCGGTGGTTCCGGTTTGGTGCGAGCACAGCCCGCATTGCGGACTCTGTTCGAGAAGCAGGTCGCCGAGCGTTGCGGGGCAGAGCTGGCTGAAAATGCTGCGGACCCGGTTGCGCGCTTCGAAAGTTTACTCGATCAGCAGGCGCCGCCTCTTCCGGCAGCCGACTACTTTCAGGCTAAATCGCCGGTGTGCATGTTGGTGTTCAATCGCGCGGATCATACCGCGCGCGTTTTCGCCGCGGTGCGGCGGGCGCGTCCGCCGAAGTTGTTGCTCGTCGCCGACGGCCCGCGCGCGAGTCGTCCGGGCGAAGCCGCCTTGTGCGAAGAGGTTCGTCGCATTGTGATGCAGGTGGACTGGCCCTGTGAGGTGAAGACAAATTTTGCCCCGGCCAATCTCGGTCCTACCAAGCGCATCGCGACCGGGCTCGACTGGGCATTTGAGCAGGAGGAGCGCTGCATCATCCTGGAGGATGACTGTCTGCCGTCGCCGGATTTTTTCCGCTTCTGCGATGAGATGCTGGAGAAGTATAAAGACAACGAGCGCGTGCGCTGCATCTCGGGAAACGGCTACCAGTTTGGACTCCCGCGCGGCGATGCGAGTTACTATTTCACGAGCAACATTCTGATCTGGGGCTGGGCGAGCTGGCGACGCGCCTGGAAAAAATACGACGTAAGCATGAAAGCATGGCCGTCATTGCGGGCGACGCGTTTTCTCTTCGCGCGTTTCGGTGAGCCGCGTGCGGCCGCTTATTGGGCGAAGGCCTTCGACGCGGCTTTCAGCGGGCGGACGGCATGGGATTATCCGTGGACGTTCTCTTGCTGGATGGATGACGGCGTTGGGATTTGTCCGCAGGTGAATCTGATCGAGAACATCGGCTTCGATCATCAGGCGACCGGCAACATCAACACGGTGCATCCGACGTTCATCAACCTCTACGCCAAAATTCCGATGGGCCGGCTCGATGCGAAGATCAAGCATCCGGCGGCCGAGAAACTCGATGCGGGCGCCACGCTGGTCCAGCTCTACACGGGAA
>CAMLSH010000395.1 GCA_946482625.1 uncultured Opitutaceae bacterium | reverse complement strand
CTCCCGCAAAACAACCGCGTCGGCGACCTCGATTCCGCCGCCCTTCCCTGCGCGATGCGCCGCCTCGGCCTCACCGTGCAAGAGGCGGAAAAACAACTCACCAAAGAAAGCGGCCTCCTCGGCCTCTCCGGCGTCAGCAACGACCTGCGCGACATCAAAGCCGCCGCCGACCGCGGCGACGCCCAAGCCCAGCTCGCGATCGACACGTTGATTTTCAACATCCGCCACTGGGTCGGCGCCTTCTGGCTCGAGATGGGCGGCTGCGAAGCCCTCGTCTTCACCGGCGGTATCGGGGAAAACAATACTTGGCTCCGCGAAGGCGTCTGCGCCGGCCTCGATTCCCTCGGCCTCACGCTCGACACCGAGCGCAACGCCATCGCCCCCGCCGAAAACGACCTCGCCTCCTCCGACTCCCGTACCCGCGTCCTCGTGATCCCCGCGAACGAAGAACTCGTCGTCGCCCGCGAAGCCGCCCGTCTCGTCGCCGCGATGCCCGCTCACGCCTGATTTTTTCAACCCACCCTCAATCCTCATTCCCATGTCACAATCCGCCATCGGCCTTCTCGAAACTCGCGGTCTCACCGCCCTCGTCGCCGGCACCGACGCCATGCTCAAATCCGCCAACGTCGTCCTCGTCGGCCCCATGAAACAAGTCGGCAACGCCCTCGTCACCGCGGTCGTCACCGGCGATGTCGCCGCCGTCAAAGCCGCCACCGAAGCCGGCGCCGCCGCCGCCCGCACCTACGGCGAAGTCATCAGCGTCCAAGTCATCGCCCGCCCCCACGACGACATCACCGTCGTCCTCCCGAAAGCCCCCGTCGCCGCCAAAAAATAGCCCGCGGCCCCACGCCGCTTCGCCTCGTAGCTGCGCCCGGTAGCTACGCCCGCCAGGGCGTGGCCTCCGCCTCCAATCAACCTCCTCCACACCGCGCTTCCGCTCCTCCGCGTTTCCGCGATCTCTTCCGCCCTTCGCCTCTAACCCTTCGCCCATCCCCGCCATGTTTCTCGCCCGCGTCATCGGCTCCGTGGTCTCGACCAAAAAAGACGAGACCATGCGCGGCCAGAAACTCCTCCTCCTCCGCCCCGTCCTCGTCGATGAGGCCGATCCCACCAAGCTCCGCTCCGGTGCCAACACCGTCGTCGCTGTCGACGCCCTCGGCGCCGGCCTCGGCGATCTCGTCCTCTTCTGCCAGGGCAGCTCCGCCCGCCAGGCCACCGGGATGAAACCGCTCCCCATCGACGCCGCCGTCATCGGCCTCGTCGACACCGTCGAAGTCCTCGGCAAACGCGTCGTGTAAAATCCACTACGCCCTTCCACCGCCACTCCTCCCGCCCTTCGCCCCTCGCCCTTCGTCTCTAGCCCTTCGCCTTTTCCCACCCATGTCCGCCGCCCTCGCCATCGATGAAGCCCTCGTCCGCTCGGTAGTCGAAGAAGTAGTCCGCGCCTTCGGCCGCACCACTTCCTCCGCCATCAACGGCGCTCCCGCCTTCGTCGCCTCCTCGGGCGGTCGACGCTTCGGCGTTTTCCCCGACGCACCTTCCGCCGTCGATGCCGCCCACGCCGCTTTCGAACAACTCTCCACCAAGGGCATCGCCGGCCGAGCCAAGGTCGTCGAGATCGTCAAAACGCTCTGTACGAAAAATGCCGAGGCCTGGGGCCGCTTCGAATTCGAAGAGACCAAGATCGGCCGCCTCGCCCACAAGATCGAAAAACTCCAGATCGTGAAGCTCGTTCCCGGCGTCGAATGGCTCCGGCCCGAAGCCCACAGCGGCGACCACGGCATCACGCTCGAAGAATTCACGCCCTACGGCGTCGTCGGTGCGATTCTCCCCGTCACCCACTCGATCCCCACCCTCTCGGGTAACATCATCAATCTCGTCGCCGCCGGAAACTCCGTCGTCTTCAACCCGCACCCCGGCGGCGCCCGCTCCGCCGCCCTCGCCGTCCGCGCATTCAACGAGGCGATACACGCCGAGCTCGGCATCGAGAACCTCGTCTGCACGATCGAGAAACCGTCCCTCGATTCCTTCGACGCCCTCTGCAAAGCCCCCGCCGTCCGCATGCTCTGCGTCACCGGCGGCCCCGCTGTCGTCTCCGCCGCCATGAAGTCCGGCAAACGCGCCGTCTGCGCCGGCCCCGGCAATCCGCCCGTCTTCGTCGACGGCACCGGCTGCCTCGACAAAGCCGCCCGCGACATCATCGCCGGCGCCGCCTTCGACAACAATCTCCTCTGCATCGGCGAAAAAGAAGTCTTTGTCCTCGAACAAGTCGCCGACCGCTTCATGACCGCGCTCGCCAAAGCCGGCGCCAAACAACTCAACGGCTCGCAACTCGACCGCCTCACCGCCGCCGCCTTCTCCAATAAACCCGACGCCGGCGGCTGCTCTCACCCCGTGCTTAACCGCGCACTCGTCGGCGTCGACGCCGCCGTCCTCGCCCGTCACGCCGGCACCGATACATCGGCCGACACCCCGCTCCTCTTCGCCGAAACCGGTGCCGACCACGCCTTCGTCATCGAAGAGCAGATGATGCCCATGCTTCCCATCGTGCGTGTCCCCACCGTCGAAGCCGGCATCGCCGCCGCCGTCCGCGCCGAGCACGGCTACAAACACTCCGCCATCATCCACTCGCTCAACATCGAGCGCATGACCGCCATGGCCCGCGCCGTGGACACCACCCTCTTCGTGAAAAACGGCCCCAGTACCGCCGGCCTCGGCCTCGGCGGCGAAGGCTACCTCAGCTACTCCATCGCGACGACTACCGGCGAAGGCATCACGAACCCCCGCACCTTCACCCGCACCCGCCGCTGCGTGATGGTCGACAACCTCCGCATCTACTAATCCGCCCCGCCGTCCTCATTCTCCCCTCCGCTTCTTCCTCTTTCCCTCAATCTCCCTCCTGCCGAATCGGCCTCTATCTCTACGTCAATCGCCTCCCTTCTTCGCTCCGACCTTAGCGCCTTAGCGTCTTCGCGATTCAACTACACGCCATCCGCTTTCATCGCCCAATCGACCACAATCCTCCGTCTCATGAACTACGCCCGCATCGACGGCACCATCGTGACCTCCTCCGCCCATCCCAGTATGGCCGGCTGGCGCACGGTCATCTGTCAGACGCTCGATGAAAAAGGCCGCGACGACGGCGTCCCTGTTCTCGCCATCGATCCGCTTGGCGCCGGCCTCCATCAACGCGTCGTCCTCTCCACCGACGGCTCGGTCACTCGCCAACTGGTCCGGGATCCCAAGACCCCTCTCCGCAACGTGATCATCGCCATCCTCGACCCATCATCCTCCCGCCTCTCCTAGGCTCCGCCTTTCACCCTTCACCATTCACGTTTCGATCTTCTCCACATGCGTCTCGGCACAGTCATCGGTCGCGTCACCCTCAACCAGCAGGAACCCATCTACGCTGGCGCGCACCTCGTGATCATTCAGCCGCTCTCCCGCGAACAATTCACCGGCGCTCCCGTGATCCCACTCGCGAAAGGTTCCAGCGTCGTCGCCTACGATCCGCTCGGCGCCGGCGAAGGCGCGCTCGTCGGTTTCACCGAAGGCGCCGAAGCCAGCCAACCGTTCGACCGCGATGCGCCCGTCGATGCCTACGTCGCCTGCATGATCGACCGCATCCTCTACACGCCACCCGCCTCCTAACCTTTCTCGTTTCTCGTTCTCTCAATCTTTATCCCTCCGCCTTTCCAAATCCGTACCGCCTTCCGCCGCCTTGGGCCTAGCCCATCGCCTTTCGCCAATAGCCCTTCGCCCTCCGCTCCCATGCCACAAATTCTCACCGCCCGTGAAGTCGAAACCCTGGTCCGCTCCGGCCAGCCCATTCCCGACGGCGTGCTCCTCACGCCCTCCGCCCGCGACTTCCT
>CAMLSH010000394.1 GCA_946482625.1 uncultured Opitutaceae bacterium | reverse complement strand
GCCAGCGCGGCGCGCTCGCCATGGTCAAGACCTCCGCCGGCGCGATGGAAGGCTTTGTCCCTGACATGGCTGTATTCGGACTTCCCTACCTTTTCCGCGACGAAGACCACTACTGGAACGTTCTCAACGGTCCCCTCGGCCGCGAACTCCTCGCCGCCGGCGATCCCATCGGCGTTCACGGCGTGTGCTACTACGATTCCGGCAGCCGCAGCTTCTACACCGTCGGCAAACCCATCCAGTCCCCCGCCGACGTCAAAGAGCTCAAGCTCCGCGTCATGAGCAGCAAGACCGCCCGCGATCTCATCATCACGCTCGGCGGCGGCCCCACCCCGATTCCGTGGGGCGAACTCTACACCGCCCTCCAGCAGAGCATGGTCAACGGCGCCGAAAACAACCCGCCCAGCTTCCTCACCAGCCGTCACTATGAGGTCGCAAAACATTTCACGCTCAACGAGCACACCCGCATCCCCGACGTCATCATCTTCAGCACCAAGATCTGGGAAAATCTCCCCGAGCAATCCCGCAAATGGGTGCAGCAGGCCGCCGACGAATCCGTCGTTTTCCAACGCAAACTCTGGAAGGAAAAAACCGAGGAGGCGCTAGTCACCGTCGAAAAAGCCGGCGTGACCATCTACCGCCCCGAGAAGCAGCCCTTCATCGACGCCACCGCCTCCATGTACAACGACCTCGACGGTCGCATGGCGGAACTCGTGCGTCGCATCCGCGAAGTCAAATAACCCGCCGCTCCTATGAACGCCTTCTCCGCCCTCTGGCAGAAAGTGGTGCGCGCGCTTGAGTGGTTCACCATCGCTCTCTTCGCCGTCCTCGTCATCGACGTCATCTGGGGCGTCGTTTCCCGCTACGTCCCCGGCATCCGTCCCAGCGACTGGACCGAAGAACTCGCGGTCTACCTCCTCGTGTGGGTTTCGCTGCTGGGCGGCGCCCTCACCTACCGCGGCTACGGACACCTCGGCGTCGATTACTTCGTCGCGAAACTCGATCCCTCCGCCCAACGCGTCGTCGCCGTAGTCGTCGAGATCGCCGCGCTCATCTTCGCCGGCTTCGCGCTCTGCTACGGCGGCAGCCGCCTGGTGGCGGAAACGCTCATCACCAATCAGCTCACGCCCGTCCTGCAGTGGCGCATCGGATACCTCTACTCAGCCGTCCCGATCAGCGGATTTTTCATCTGCGCCTTCGCCATCGAGCATCTCTTGAAACCCAACATCGTCGCCGCGACGAGTTCCCCCAAGGAGGGCTGATCCATGTCCGCTGAAACAACCATTCTCCTCGTGATGTTCGTGGGACTCATGTTCCTGAACGTCCCCATCGCCATCTGCATCGGCCTCGCCAGCGTCGCCACCATCGCGACCCTCGGCGACGTCCCGACCGGCTACGTCGTGGCCCAGCGCCTCTCGACCGGCATCGCCAGCTTCCCGCTCCTAGCCATCCCGTTCTTCGTGCTCTCCGGCGTCCTCATGGGCGACGGCGGCATGGCCCGGCGACTGATGGATTTCGCCACGTCGCTGGTCGGGCGTTTCCCCGGCGGTCTCGCGTATGTGAATACACTCACCTGCATGCTCTTCGGCGCCGTCTCCGGCTCCGCCGCTGCCGCGGTCTCCTCGATCGGCGGCTTCATGATCCCGCAGATGGAAGAGAAGGGCTACAAACGCGAATTCGCCGTCGCCCTCACCGCCTGCTCCGCCACCACCGGCCTGCTCATCCCGCCGAGTAACATCATGATCGTGTTCGCGGTCGTCTCCGGAAACGTCTCCGTCGCCGCCCTTTTCCTCGCCGGCGTCGTTCCCGGCGTCCTCGTCGGTCTCTCCATCATGATCGCGAGCTTCGTGACCGTGCGCTTCCTCAAACCCGCGCCCGCCAAAATGCCGGACGCTCCTGTGGCTTACTCGCTCACGCCACCTCCGCCGACCATGCTACAAGGTTTCGTCAGCGCGCTGCCGACCCTTCTGCTCGTTGTCATCGTCCTCGGCGGTATCCTCGGCGGTTTCTTTTCCCCGACCGAAGCCTCCGCCATCGCCGTCGCCTACTGCCTCGTCCTCGCGATGTTTTTCTACAAAGAGGTGAAGGCAAAACACCTCCCCGCGATCCTCCTGCGCAGCGCACTCACGACCTCTGTCGTCATGCTCCTCGTCGGTGCCAGCCAGGCCATGAGCTGGGTTCTCGCCTATGAACGCGTTCCCCAGATGGTCAGCGACGCGATGCTCACCCTCTCGGCCAATCCGTTGATGGTGCTCCTGCTGATCAACGTCCTGCTCCTGATCGTCGGCACCTTCATGGACATGACGCCTGCCGTGCTCATCTTCACGCCGATCTTCCTGCCCGTCGTGATCGGCCTCGGGATGGACCCCGTCCACTTCGGCATCGTGATGATCGCCAACCTCTGCATCGGCCTGTGCACGCCACCGGTGGGAACGTGTTTATTTGTCGGTTGCAGTGTCGGCAAAACGACACTCGCCCGCGTCGTGCCCTCGGCGATCCCGTTCTTCATCGCGATGGCCATCGCGCTGCTGGTCATCACCTACGTGCCATGGATCTCGTTGGCGCTGCCCCGCCTGCTGGGACTGATGTAACAACAAACGAAAAACACCCGGCCGACCGCATCCACGTGAACGCACCGCATTCCAAAAATTGGGCGTGATCCGCCTGCCCGGATGAAGAACATGCCCGGCCTCCGCAGTCACCATCGGCGCCCAACGCGTTAACCACGAGTCTCCGCTTTCCCTCCCACCCACCATGCAAACCAATCAACCCGCTCCGGCGGGTTCCGTTCTTGGCCGCTACCGCTGGCGCATCTGCGCCGTGCTGTTCATGGCCACGACCATCAATTACATCGATCGGAACGTCTTCTCGTTCACGATGCTCGATACCGGCTTCCGCCACCAGATGCTCGGCATCGCGGAAAACGTCCCCCTCACCGACGCCGACATGGCTCTCTTCCGTGAGAAGATGAGCTTTTTGGATTCGATCTTCAAATACTGCTACGCTTTCGGTTTCCTCCTCGCCGGCTACATGATCGATCGCATCGGCATCCGCCGCGGCTATGCGGTGGGTATCGGCGGCTGGAGCCTCGCCGCCGTGCTGCACGGCCTCGTTCATTCCGTCCCCGGCATGGCTTGGGCGCGCGGCCTTCTCGGCGTCGGCGAAGCCACGAACTTCCCGTCCGCGATCAAGACCGTCTCCGAATGGTTCCCCAAGAAAGAGCGCAGCTTCGCGACCGGCATCTTCAACGCCGGAGCCAACGTCGGCATCATCCTCACCGCTGTCTGCGTCCCCTTCATCATCGCCCACTGGGGCTGGCGCGCTTCCTTCATCATCACCGGCGCCATTGGTGTCCTCGTCCTTTTCTGGTGGCTCTCGATGTACCGCAAACCCGAGGACCATCCCAAACTCTCCCGCGAAGAACTCGCCTTCATCCGCCAGGACGGCCCGCCCGAAAGCGAAACGCCCATCAAATGGCGCGAGCTGGTCAAGTACCGCGCCACTTGGGCCTTCGCCATTCCCAAGTTCATGACCGACGCCATCTGGTGGTTCTATCTCACTTGGCTCCCCACCTTTTTTAACAGCAACCCCGCGTTCGAAACGAAACTCGACCTCAAGCAAGTTGGTCTCCCCTTCCTGGTCATCTATCTCGTGTCTGACGCCGGCAGTATCTTCTTCGGCTGGCTCGCCACGCGGTTCATCGGCATGGGCTGGTCGGTCAACAAAGCCCGCAAGGTCACCATGCTCATCTGCGCGCTGTGCGTCGTTCCGATCGTCTTCGCCTCCATCACGAGCAGCATCGTGATCGCCATCGCCCTCATCTCACTCGCCACCGCCGCCCACCAAGGCTGGAGCGCCAATCTCTTCACCACCGTCTCCG
>CAMLSH010000393.1 GCA_946482625.1 uncultured Opitutaceae bacterium | reverse complement strand
GGAGGAAACGGGGTAGACGCATGAGGAGGCGTCAGATTGAAACCGCGGGCGGACTGCGCCGAGGCTCTTTTTTGTGGAGCGTAAAGGCGGCGGGGAGGTCAGGCCACGCCTCGGAAAGCGCGGCTACGTCGGAAAGCGCGGCCACAGACGCGTGGCCATCAGTCCGGAACGTGCGCGAAGGGGGCGAGTTTCCGCTTCGAATTTTTGGCGTTTGGAATTTCGGCGATAGAGATTTCCCTGTCTGCCGATGCCCTCGATCCCGACTGTTGTTCATCTCGATGCCGACGCGTTTTTTGTGTCGGTGGAGCAGGCGTTGGATCCGTCGCTGCGTGGGAAAAAAGTCGCCGTGGGCGGGCGCGAGCGCGGCATCATTTCTTCGGCTAGTTACGAGGCGCGTGCTTGCGGCGTGTACACCCCGATGCCGACGCAGCGGGCGCTGAAAGTGTGTCCCGATCTGTTGCTCGTGAAACACACCTCCGGCCGTTACGGCGAGTACTCGCGGCGGCTCTTCGATCTGTGCGAGACGCTCACGCCCTTCGTCGAACGCAGATCCATTGATGAAGGTTATCTCGATGTGGGCCCGTGCGGTTTCAAAACCGAGGGCGACGTGGAAAAGGCGGTGCGTGGGTTGCAGCGACGTATCTGGGATGACTTGCAGATCACGGTTTCGTTCGGATTGGCGACGAACAAGCTAGTGGCCGGCATCGCCAGCAAGCTCCACAAGCCGCGCGGTTTCACGGTGGTGCCCGCTGGTGCGGAGGCGGCGTTTCTCGCACCACTCGATATCGGGCGGCTTCCGGGAGTCGGGACCAAGACGGAGGCGGCGCTCAAGGATCGTGGCATCGCGCGGGTGGCGGATTTATTCACCCGTTCGGAGTCCGAGCTTCAGTCCGCGTTTGGCGCCGGCTGGCGGGAGGTGCTCGCGATGGCTCGCGGGGAAGACGAGCGCGCGGTGGAGACGGAGCACGACGACGCGAAGTCGTATTCGCAGCAGGAAACGTTTGGCGCCGACATTTGGGATTTCGCGGAGATCGAGCGAATCGCCAAAGGGATGATCGACGATCTCCTGCCGAAGGTTCGCGCGGATGGAAAACGTGCACGCACGCTCACGGTCAAAGTTCGGTATCCAGATTTTGAGCAGGCGTCGGCCGGCCACAGTCTGTCCGATGCGGTCGAGCTGGAGACGCCGTTCTATCCGTGGGTCGCACCGCTGCTCCGGCAGGCGTGGACGAAGCGGCGACCGCTGCGGCTGGTGAGTGTGAAGCTGTCCGGCATCGAAGCGCCGAAGGCTCAGTTGGAAATGTTTGCTGACGATGACGCGAAACGGAAGCGGCTCGCGATGGCGCTCGATGCGTTGAAGGCGGCGAGGGGCAGCGCGTCGGTCGTCCGTGGCGCGCAGATTAAAAAGTGACGCGGGCGGACAGCTTGAGAAATTTTCGCCGGTCTCTCAACCTGCGAACCATGCCGATCTACGAGTATTATTGTCCGGACAATCACACGATCTACCAGTTCTACGCGAAGACGCTTGCGCAAGGGCGCACGATTCCCAAATGCCCGGCGAATCCGAAATTCCGGATGGAGAAAGCGGTGTCGGCGTTTGCCGTCACGCGCGGGGGAAAAGACGCCGGAGCCGAGCCAGTTGCGGCGGGCGGTCCTGACGGGGGCGACGATCCTGCCGCCGACGCGCGCATGGAGGCGGCGATGAGTGCGATGGAGCGCGAGTTTTCCTCGGTCGATGAAAACGATCCGCGCGCGATGGGTCGCATGATGCGGCGCATGGCGGAGCTCACTGGAGAAAAGATCGATGGGGAAATGGAGGAGGTCGTGCGAAAACTCGAAGAAGGCGCTGATCCCGATTCGCTCGACGATCAGCTGAGCGAGGGCATGCCGGACGAGCCGGATTTGCCGGCGGATGCATCATCGACGCCGACGGTCGAGGCGCGCCTAAGGCGGCTTCGCTACAAGAAACCTGCTCAACCCTTGCGGCGCGATCCGCGGTTGTACGACTACGACCAGGACTAGGACGGACTCGGGCAGTTGAAATGAGGTTCGGATCGAAGACTTTAAAACGTTCCGGCGTAGGGTCTCAGCGAGTCTGAGACCGTTGAGCTTCAAATCACGGAAGGCCTCACGCAGGTGAGGCCTTCCGGAGGGCTGCATGAGTCCGACTAAGCCGGGCTTTGGAGGATTATCGGGCGGCGCGGGACCCCGGCGGTAACGCGGCGTGTTTTCAGCGGAAGCTCTCGGTCTGCGCATATCGCCAGCCCGGGTGGGCACACGGGCGGAGGGTAGCCTACGCTCGTTTTAAATGCGGAGGGGCGTATTGGTAGAAAGAACACTTTCAATATAAGGGTTTGTCGCTAGCTTTCGCGCGTTGATGAGAGGCGCGACCGACAAAATGACGGGCTGGGCACTGGTTCTCTCCTGGACCGTTCTTATTGCGGTGAGCTGGCTGGCAGTGCGCACGATCCAGTCTATGCGGCAGGCCGGCGATCAGGTGGTGCGTACGCAGGATGTGCTGGGGCGCCTGGAGCGTTTACGTTTCGATCTCAAAGCAGCCGAGGCGGCGGGACGTGGCTCGGTGCTGGCGCCGCAAAACGATTTTTCGGCGACGGTGAACTCCAGCCGACGCGCGGCGATGGACAACCTCGCGACCCTGCGGACGCAGGTGGGCGACGATCCCCAGCAGCGCGCGCGCTTGGATGCGCTGGAGCCGTTGCTGACGCAGCGGTTCTCGCGGGTGGAAGAGCTTTTGCGCCTCCGTTTCGAGGGTGGCGAGCGCGGCGGCGATTCGTTGGGGGGAGTTCTCGAAGAGGGGCTGCGCCTCACCAGTCAGGTGCTGTTCATCGTCGATGCGATGGCCCGGCACGAAAAGGCGCTGTTGAGTGCGCGGGAGGAGCGTGCGGAGCGCCGACTACGCTGGGTGTACGCGGTGATTGGCGGAGGCTTGGTGCTGAGTATCGGCCTCACCACGTGGCCGATTTACCGGCTGCGCGGCGAACTGCGCGAGCGCGTGCTGATGCAGCGAAAGCTGATCGAGTCTTCGGCGCGCGTTCACGATCTCTACAACAACGCCCCGTGCGGTTATCTCTCCGCGGATTCGACGGGGCGCGTTGTGGCGATGAACCAGACGTTGATCGACTGGCTGCGGCTGGATCGGGCGGGATTAAGCCGTCTCACGCTGGAGGATCTGTGTGCGCCGGAGACAAGGAGGAGCATAGCCACGTGGCTCCGCGGACTGGATACAGGCTCGATTTTGCGGGAGCGGGAGGCGGACTTTCTGCGTGCCGACGACGGTCATCGCATACCGGTCTGGCTGAGCGCGGTGCGGGCTGGAGGCAAGGAGGACGCGTTGCGCGTGACGGTGGTCGATATCACCGAACGTAAACGGGCTGAGACGGCGGTGGAGCGCGCGCGCGATCAGGCGGAGAGCATTGTCGACACGGTGCGCCAGCCCCTTGTGGTGCTCACGGAGGATCTGCACGTTGCATCCGCGAACCGCGCGTTCCGCTCCGCGTTCGTGAGGGATGGAGGCGAGATCGTGGGCCGGCGTTTTGCCGACATCGATGGCGGTGAATGGGCCAGGCCCGAACTGCTGAGAGCGCTGGAGGATGTGGTGCCGAAGCAGCTTACCGTGGATAATTTCGAGCTTTCGTTGAACTCAGTTGAGCGGGGCCGGCAGCTTCTGCGAATCAACGCCCGCAAGCTGTATCGGGCAGGCAACCACACCAGCATGACATTGATGTCCATCGAAGACGTCACCGAGCGCCATCTGATGGATGAGGTACATCGGCAGTTCCGCGCGCTCTTCGAATCGTTGCCGGGGCGGTATCTCGTGCTCGCGCCCGACTTCACGATCGTCGCTGCGAGCGATGCGTA
>CAMLSH010000392.1 GCA_946482625.1 uncultured Opitutaceae bacterium | reverse complement strand
GCCAGTCCTTCCTGCTCGACTCCGCCTTCTACCAATGGGCCCAGCACGACCCGGAGCGAGCCTACGCCCAGCTCGCCTCGCTCACCGATCCCGCCATCCGCGCGTCCGCTCTCAAAGGCATTATCGAAGGTCGCTCCGACTTCGATCCCCGGCAGTTCGCCGACCTCGCCCAAAAACTCCCCGCCGGCGCCGACCGCACTCAAGCCCTCGCCATCTCCCTTCAACGCTGGGCCGGCAAAGACCCAGTCGCCGCGCTCCAGTGGATCAATCGCGGCGACCCCGATCCCGATTTCGACCCCGGCATCGCCGCCCTCGCCGTTTCCGATACCCTCATCGCCAGCCGGCCCGAGGTCGCTATGGAACTCACCGACAACATCACTGACACCACTAAACGGATACTGACCAAGAGCCGCGTTTTTTTTGAATGGGCCCTGCGCGATCCCGTCGCCGCCCGTCGCTACGCCGAAGCCGTCGAGCATCCCGACACCCGCGAAACACTGCTCGAGGACCTCAAATCCCTCCCATCCCCCACCGGTCAATCCGGCTCGTAATTCCGTCCACCCGCTTCGCTCCGCCGCCGTGATCATGCGCCCCCTCGTCATCTCGCTCGTCCTCCTGTCGGCACTCGCTCCGTTCACCGCTGCCGCCGAAACCTCCCCACTCCCAACCTCCGCTCCCGTTGCGTCTCCCACGACGCCGCCCCGTTTCCCACTCCATCGCGCCGCTCAACAAAACGACCTCGCCACCCTGAGCGCCCTCGTCCGCGCCGATCCCGCCGCCGTCAACGCTACCGATCCTCACGGTGTCACCCCGCTCTTTGTCGCCGCCCACGCCGGTCACATCGAACTCGCCCGCTTCCTCCTCGATCAAGGCGCCGCAGTCGATGCCGCCACCAACACCGACGGCTCCACGCCGCTCTGCATCGCCGCCCACACCGGCCATCTCGAACTCGCCCGCCTGCTCCTCGATCGCGGCGCCGCCCTTGAGCACGCCACCACCGACACCGGCGCCACGCCCTTCGTCCTCGCGACGCTCAACGGTCAGACCGCCATGATGGCTTTTCTCAAAGAACGCGGTGCCCGCACCGACGTCACCGGCCCCAACGGCACCACGCCCCTCGCCCGCGCCGCCCTCGTCGGCCAGCCCGCATCGATCACGGCCCTTCAAGCCGCCGGCGCCACTGTAGACTCGCGCAACGCCGACGGCCAGACGCCCCTCATGCTCGCCGCCCGCGAGGGCCAGACCGAGGCCATCATCGCCCTCCTCGCCAGCGGCGCCGACATCGCTGCCCGCGACAACGAAGGTCTCACCGCACTCCACCAAGCCGCCAAGGAAGGCCGCGCCCCCGCCACCCGCCTCCTCCTCGAACGCGGTGCCGACGTGAACGCCCGCGACAAACGCCTCCGCACCCCGCTCTTCATGGCAGCCTTTTATGGATACGCCGAGGCCGCCGCCATCCTCTGCGACCACGGCGCAGAGGTGGATGCCGCGGACGAACAACAACGCACTCCGCTCTACATGGCCGCAAAGGATGCCTCCATCGACACCGCCCTCGTGCTCCTCGACAAAGGAGCCAGCGTCCAGGACCGTATCGTTAACAACCGCAGCACGCTCAATCCCCTCCGCATCGCCGCCTACGACGGCCACATCACCCTACTCAAGGCCCTGCTCATCCGCGGAGCTGACGCCAACGTCACCCGCCTCGACGACGGCTTCACGCCCGTTCTCTTCGCCGCCCAAGGCGGCCACCTCGACGCCATCAAACTCCTCGTCGCCCACGGCGCCCGCCTCGACGCCAAGGCCAAAGACGGCCGCACCGCCCTCTGGCTCGCCGCCCAAAACGGCTGGATCGCCACCTGCGATTATCTGCTCGCTAACGGCCTCGACCTCGAAGCCCGCGACGCCGGTGGTCGCACACCGCTCTGCATCGCGGCCGAGACCGGCTACCCGCCCACCGTCCGCTATCTCCTTTCGCGCAATGCCTCCGCGGATACGCCCGACGCGGAAGGCCGCCCCCCTCTCTCCCTCGCCGCGAAAATCGGCTCGATCGAAAGCGTCGAACACCTCCTCGCCGCCGGCGCCTCCGCCACCACGGTAGACGCCGCCGGCCTCAGCCCGCTCCACTACGCCTCCGGGGCTCGCGGCCCGCACTTCATCATCCCCCCCGACGGCGCTTACCTCGAGATCGCCAGTCTCTTTCTCAAAAAAGGCGCGACACCCGACGCCCGCACACCCACCGGCGAAACGCCCCTGCATTTCGCCGCCGCCGAAAACCGTCTCGACCTCGTCCGTGCGTTGCTCGACTTGAAAGTTCCCGCCGACGCCGCCGACTCTGCCGGCCGCACGCCCCTGATCGCCGCCGCCGCCCGCGGTCATGCCGACATCGTCTCCGCACTTCTCACTGCCGGAGCATCGGTCAACCATGCGAACAACACCGGCGAAACTCCCCTGTTCGTCGCCGCCCGCGAAGGCCACTTCGAGGCCGCACGCGCGCTCATCCAGGCCGGTGCCCGCTTCGACGCTCTCACCGCCGACGACCAAAGCCCGCTCTCCATCGCAGAAAAATACAACCATCGCGCCATCGTCACGCTCCTGCGCCGCCGCGGTGCCACCACGCCCGCCTCCAGCACGCCGCCGCTGCTCGCCCGCTCCGAGACTTCCGCCACCCCAACGCCGAGCGCATCTGAAGCCGCGCAGGAAAGCAGCATCTTCCCCGCTGCCGATCCTTCGGCGCCACCCGCGCCCGAGCCGATGAAAGTGAAACCAGTTCGCCGCGAATCCATCCCGCCCCATCTGCGCGCCGTGCAACCACCCGCGACCACACCGCTCCATCTCGCCGCGCAGGAAGGCCGCCTCACCACCGTGCGCGAGTTGCTCGCCGCCGGCGCTGACGAGGACGCCCGTGATCCGCGACTGCAAACACCTCTCTTCCTCGCCGCTCGCGCCGGTCACACCGAGGTCGTGCGCGCTCTCGCCGGCGCCCACGCAGGCATCAATCTGACCGACATCGAAGGTCGCACGCCGCTCATCGCCGCCGCAGCTGCAGGCCATCTCGAGACGGTTCGTTTCCTTCTCTCCGCCGGCGCGCACCCCAACGCCAGTCGCAACAACGGCGAATCCGCCCTCTGCGTCGCCGCCGCCGGCCGCCACCTCGAAGTCGCACGTCTGCTGCTCGACGGCGGCTCCCTCGCCACCTTCGACATCTACGGCGGCGCGTCTCCGCTTTCACTCGCCCGCGATGCCAAGGACACCGAGATGGAAAAGCTTCTCCTCGCCCACCGCGCCCGCCTCGCCCAACCACGCGATTACCTAGGCTCCTCCTCCGCTCTGCAAACGATCATTCCATCCACGCCCTGAATCCGCAGAACCGCGTTGCACGCTGCGCACTCCCGGCTTCACTTCGCGCGAATGCAAAACGACCGCACACTCAGCCGCGACGTCATCGCCACGCAAATTCCCTCCGGTGACAAACACCCGCTTACCGCAGGCTCCAAAGTTTTCATCCACCAGGTCCTCGGCGGTTCCTACACCGTGCAGACCGACACCGGCCTCTACCGCATCGATGGCAAAGACGCCGACGCCCTCGGCGAAAAAGTCGTGGAGCAAAAAATCGAAGCCGCCACCCTCGCCAACGGCGCCCCCGATCCCGACGCCGTCTGGGAACAGCTCAAGAAAGTCTACGATCCCGAAATCCCCGTGAACATCGTCGATCTCGGCCTCGTTTACTCGATGGACATTTCCAAACTCGACGCCGACCAAGGCTACAAAGTCGACGTCGCCATGACCCTCACAGCCCCCGGCTGCGGCATGGGCCCCGCCATCGCCGAGGATGCGAAGACCAAAATCCTCCTGCTTCCCGGCGTCAGCGCCGCCGACGTGCG
>CAMLSH010000391.1 GCA_946482625.1 uncultured Opitutaceae bacterium | reverse complement strand
CGCAGATAGCGCAACCGCTCCATCTTGGGCTCAGGCACGGCGAGTTCGTGATACCAAGTCACATACCCGCCAAATAGTTTTTGCTGATCGATGGTCTGCCCCGACGAACACTCGCGCATTTCGGGTGGGCGATCGGCGGTGATTACGATGAGCGGGACGCCGCTCTCTTTCGCTTCGACGATAGCCGGAAAGTAATTCGCGCCAGCTGTGCCGGAGGTACACACGAGAACGACCGGCCGTCGTGTTTGTTTCGCGAGTCCCAGCGCAAAAAACGCCGCGGAACGCTCGTCCAGCACGGGCACCGCCTCGATACCGGCATGCCGCGCGAGCGCAAATGTGAGGGGTGTGGACCGTGAGCCCGGGGAGCACACCACCTGCCGGATACCGCACCGATAAAGCGTCTCAGCCAGCACGCTGCACCAGAGGCTATTGGTAGTGCGGAAATCGAGGTCGGTCATGCGGAGGCGTCACCGTACCCCGCCGCCTCGCTGAATCAATGCCTCTCTCGCCCCGCCGCCGGGTGCGCGTGCAAGACCCCGGGTATACTTCCGCGCTGCGGCACCTTGCCCGCGCGAAACTCCGGGCACGAATCGCGTCCGGCCGACCGATGCTGAGTTATGGGCGCGGTGAAAAACCGGGCCCCGTTTTCGTTACAGACCGCGCGCGCGTTCACTCGCGGTACGCTTTGGCGCTTCTGAAGTCTCGTGGCCCGTCCAGCCCATCGTGTAGGCCGGTCCCATCACTCCCGCGCGTTGGGTGATCGCGACGAGGCACCACCCTTCACCCAAAAGCGTATTCACTTGCTCGATGCTAAACGCTTCTTTGATTTTTCTAAGGTTCTGCGGGATGCTCATAATGAAATGCGTGGAGGCAGACGTTTACCGGCTGGGTCCGACCGGCCCGAGTTCGTAGCTGATCTTGCCTTCGGCGACCTCGCGCAGCGCGGTGTCTTCGAGAGACATTTTTTCCAGCGAAACGACCAGAGCGCGACTGCCGCGTTTGAGCTGCTTCACGCGGGTGGAGACCACGTTGACGAGGATATTGGGGTCGTTGATGACCGCGAGGGCGGCGCGAAGGTAATCGTCTCTCATAAGTTTCGCCGGTGTACGGCAAGTGGTTCAGTGGCTGCTGACGTTGTTCTCGGGTGAGTTCGGCAGTCTAAAAAATTTTCCGGCCGCTAGCGAGGCCTAATCCGGTCGGGTGACCAAACTGCGCCAATGATTCGCCCGGCACGCCTTCGACGTTTGCCGGATTTACGTCTTCTCAATCCGCTTCGCCTCCTTCGCTTCGCGGCAGTGAACACAAAAAAGGCGGGGGCTTTGAGCCCTCGCCTTGAGAATTGAAAACCAGCGAAGACGCCGGATTCGCGTGATCGCGTTACTCAGTAACGGCGATTGTTGCGGGCCTGGAAGGCACCGGCACGACGGTCAGGACCGAAGTTACGGCCACCACCGCCGCCGCCGCCCATTTCTTCCTTGGGCTTGGCTTCGTTAACCGTGAGCGCGCGACCGTCGAGGTCGTTGCCGTTCAGCTTTTCAGCAGCGGCTTTGGCTTCCTCGGCCGTACCCATCGTGACGAAAGCGAAACCGCGAGGGCGGCCCGTTTCACGATCGGTGGCGATGAAGACATCGCTCACTGAGCCGAATTGCTCGAAGGTCGAGCGGAGGACGTCTTCGGTGGTTTTGAAGGAAAGATTTCCGACGTATAGTTTGGAGTTCATATGTTTTGATGTTCGTACCGTCTAAGTCAGTCCGTTCCCGTTGATCGGGTTTCGAATCATCATCTGAACTCTCAAAGCTCACCTGAAGACTCACCAGTCACTGTCAGCTAACGTATCTTACGACCGCGCCACAGTCGCGCAGCGCTGCCAGATAGCAAGGGGCGATTGCGTTTATTTCTTCAGCGCAACTTCCGCATGGCGACGTGGTTTGCGGACGGAGACTCGCGTGCGAACGCGGCTGCGACGGCGCGCCACTAATTTGTCCGCCGTGCGATCACACCAGCGGATGAAGAAATGAGGACGCGGGCTCTTGAACTCCGCGGGGTCCCATTCGCCGCCGTCGGCGTAAAGTGTTTTGGGCGATACCCAGGTGCCGAAAAGCAGATCGAACACCGGGAACGTGAAAAAGCCCGAGATCGCTTCGTTGCAATCGATCACCGCGTGATGGCGCAGGTGGAAGCTGTAGACTTTCGTCCAGAACTTACCCCAGCGTTTCGATTCCAAGCGCGGTGCCCACTTCTCCAGCGGCCAGTGCTCGATCGCGTGAAAAACTTCGTAGAGCGTCAGCGATGCCGCCAGCGCCGCATAACCGGCGAAAAACCACGGGAAGGCCGGCGCGAGCCATTGGCCAAGCGCCAGCAGAGGCGTCACGATGGCCGCGAAAACCGCAAGGGTGTACCACGGAAAGAAGGCCGCTTCACCCTGCTCGGGCTCCGTCATCGGATAGATGTTTTCCACGTAGGGAACTTCGCGACCGCCGGGCAGCTGACGACGGGCGATGCGCGTGAGATTGTGATGCAGCGTGTGCTGACGGTAGAAGCGGCTCAGAAACGGCACCACGGGTTTGTGGAGCACGTAGCGGTGGAAGAAGAACTCCATCCCGCAGTTAAAGAGCTTCACGCCGAGAAAAATGACGGCGAACTGCCACCAGGCGGCATTGAGCTGGGCTTGCCAGACCGCTTGAGGCGCGAAGGCCCAAAGAAGTCCGATTAAACCGGCCAGCGAGAGCGTCACGGTCGTTAAAAAGAGCCCTATCGAGAACTTCTCGACGACGGGGGTGCGCTTAGCAGGGAGAGAACACATTAGATCAACTCTTTCTGAAATTTCCCCGTATAACAACCGCCGATCCTCGTCGGACAATTTTTCGGCAAAATCGTAACGCGCGATGTGCAGTGCGGCGCCGGCGAGTGAGATGGGGTCTTGTCTGATCGGCCTGATTAATCTGATCCCGCTGCTGCCCGGGGGAGATTAAGCGCGATAGTGCGGTGTCGGTCCTCGTAGACCGAGACACCCGCTCGACCTGCACGAGAGGCGCACCAGACGTTATCACGGACAACGGGCCCGCGCGTGAATCGACGTTCCCCTCCCGGAGGGACTGTTCCGTCGGTGTCGATCTCCCGTTTTCCCCCTCGCCAAACCCGCCCGCGCCCTGTTCGTTCGCAGCCTCTATTTTTCCACCATGCTGATCCTCCGCGGCTCCTCCGCCTTGTCGTCGTTCCGCCTGCAAAAACTCCAGCAAGATCTGGCCTCCGCCGGTCTGCCCGTCCGCAGCCTCAGCACGGCCTTCATCCACATCGCCGAGATCGACGGCGAACTCTCCGCCACCGAGCGCGAGACCCTCGAAAAACTCCTCACCTACGGCCCGCGCCGCGCCGCGTCCTCCGCGCAGCCCACCGGCCTGCTCCAGGTCATTGCCCCACGCCCCGGCACGATCTCCCCGTGGTCCTCCAAGGCCACCGACATCGCCCACATCTGCGGCCTCGCGAAAGTGAAACGCATCGAGCGCGCCGTCGCCTACTGGATCGAGATCGACAACTCCGCCCTCACCAAGCCGCTCTCCGTCCTCAGCTCCGAGCAACTCGCAGCACTCCGCGCGAAACTCCACGACCGCATGACCCAGGTCGTCTTCAACGACCTCGATTCGCTCGACGTTCTCTTCCGCCACGAATCGCCGCGCCCCATGGCCAGCGTGCCCGTCCTCTCGCAAGGCCGCGCCGCGCTCGTCGCCGCCAACCAGTCGCTCGGCCTCGCGCTCGCCGAGGACGAGATCGATTACCTCGTCAAAGCCTTCACCACGCTCGGCCGCGACCCGAACGACATCGAGCTCATGATGTTCGCGCAGGCCAACTCCGAGCACTGCCGCCACAAGATCTTCAACGCCA
>CAMLSH010000390.1 GCA_946482625.1 uncultured Opitutaceae bacterium | reverse complement strand
TCTTCGATCGTGATGTCGGCGACGGGCCCGGCGGAAAGGATTTCCTGCGAGACGGCGATGACCGCGTCGGTCGGGACACTGAGCATGAACTGGCCTTCGTCGGAGCGGGTCGCGGTGCCGTGTTTTGAGGTCCAGGCGGCTGGAAACGCGGCGGGGTCTTGCGGGAGGAACTTGATGATTTTCTTCCGGCTGCCCGAGCCGCTCTCAAGCCGGTCCAGCGAGCCGTCGTAAATCTTTTTGCCCTTGTTGATCACGATGACGCGGTCGCATAGCTCCTGGACGTCGGCCATATAGTGGCTTGTGAGGAGAATGGTCACGCGGTACTTGCGGTTGTATTCGCGCAAAAACAACCGGACGGCTTTCTGCGAGATCACGTCGAGGCCGATGGTCGGCTCGTCGAGAAACAGGACGCGCGGGCGGTGGAGCAGGGCGGCGATGAGCTCCATCTTCATGCGCTCGCCGAGGGAAAGTTCGCGGACCATCACGTTGAGTTTCGTGTCCACGCCGAGGAGGGAAACGAGTTCGTTGAGCGTCTCCTTGTACTGCGCTTCGGGGATTCCGTAGATGTGTCGTAGCAGGAGGAACGACTCGATGGCGGGTAGATCCCACCAGAGCTGGTTCTTCTGGCCGAGGACGAGGGCGAAGAGGCGACGGTAGGCGTTCTCGCGTTTTTTGGGTTCGAAGCCGGCGACGCGCGCGGTGCCGCTGGTCGGGTAGATGAGGCCGGCGAGCATCTTGAGCGTGGTTGTCTTGCCCGCGCCGTTGGGACCGAGGAATCCGACGAATTCGCCCTCGGCGATATCGAACGAGATGTCTTTGGCTGCTGCGGTCTCCACGAACTCGCGTCGGAAAAGCCCGACCACGCCGCCCCAGAAGCCGGGCCGTTTTTTATAGGTGCGGAAAATGCGGGTCAGGTTGCGAACTTCGATCATGGAAGGGCGGAGTGAAATGCAAAGCCGCGTGGACGCAAAGGGAAGATTCGCGGCGCGCGCCGGTCCTGCATCGAGTTGGCTGGGCCGAGGTGGAACTAGGGGAAGTGTTCACTTCCACATCACGACAATCGGAGACTTACGGCGATGATGGAGCAGGAAGCGGATCGCCCGTAACTTCGCGAGCACGTAGCGGCCGAAGAGATCGGCGGGTCCGCTCGCGCGGGTGTAGCCCGGTTTGTACAGACGACGGACGAGTTCGTGCGGCCGCGGCAGGAAAACATGGCGACGGAACCCTGCTTCGCGCCCCAAGCGCACGATGTAGTCGGCCGGCATGTCCTTCTCATGGACGCCGAATTCCTGCACGGCGCGCAGGGAGTGGGCATGCGTGCTGTGGCCATGGCCCGGCTCGATGGCGATTAGCATACCGTCGTCGCGAAGAGACCGATACGCACAACGCAGAGCGGCGCGTTCGTCCTCGGCGTGATGCAGTGAGTCGTAGAACAACGCGGCGTCGAATTTCTCGTCGGCCGAGAATTCTTCGTAGTCGGCGACGACAAAGTCGGCGTGGGAAATTTGCTGCGCCTCGCGCCGGTCACGGGCGGCGGCGATAGCATCGGGAGAGATATCGACGCCAGTGACCTTATATCCGCGACGGGCGAGAAGCATCGAGAGCCAGCCGACGCCGCAGCCGAAATCGACAACGCGTTGCGGCGGCGCGTCGAGCAGGTGAAACAGCGCGGCCATGTTGGCGAGGTTGGCCGCGCATTTTTCGTCGGAGAACGGTTTCCCGAGCGAGTGAGCGATGCCCTCGGGGCCGATACGGGCGAAGTATTCGCGCTCGCCTTGCTTGGGATCAGGTTGCACGCGGTCCGTTAAGCCATGGCGGACGGTCGGTAGTCGAGTTCCGTGTTGGTCGGCACAACAGCAGCGGCGCGAACGCTGGGCCGCATCACTGGCAGAGTTTGGTGTAGTCGAGGACGGTGTGGCTGATGTGGCTGGCGTTCAGGGCGGCGCGGTCGGTGAGCGGACTGTCGGGCGGAGTGATTTCTTCGCCCAGCTGGAAGACAAAGCTGTGTGTGCCGTCATCGGCCTGCGGACTGAAAAGCCCGGGCACGATCACTTGTGCAGGCACGGTGCGACGCACCTCGCTCGCCGCCGTGCACGGAAACGGGAAGTTCAGGTTGTGCAGAATGAAGCGACGCGGCGGAGTGGATACAACGAGCTCGGGGACGAGTTTAGCCGCGTGAGCGGCGGTGGCGGCGAGGGTGGATGCGACGGCGTCGTCCGGACGGCCGGCGTCACGTTTGAATTTGTCGAACGCACCGAAGGTGAGGTGCTGCGAGAGCGCGATGGCGGGCAGACCGTGGACAACACCTTCCCAGGCGCCGGCGATGGTGCCGCTTGCGGGGATGAAGCTGAGCGATGCGTTGAGGCCGACGTTGATGCCGCTGACCACGGCATCGGGCTTTACCGGCAGCAAGTGAGCGAGGCCGATGTTGACGCAATCGCTCGGCGTGCCATCGACAATCCATGTCGGACAGCCAAGCCCGCGGTCGGTGGCGAGCGAGTGGACCCGGCGGTGGCGGGATTTGGCGGCGCCAATCCAGCTCTGCTCGGTCTTCGGAGCGACGACGTAGAGTTCGTGGCCGGCTTCGCGTAGTGCGTGGACAAGGACGTGGAGGAAAACGCAGTCGATGCTGTCGTCGTTGGTGAGGAGGAGGCGCATGGGCGGGAGAGCGCTCCATTGAAACGCACGAACGCAGCGAAAGGGAAAGCGCAGATGTGGCGGATTTTCGCGGCGACGGGCGCGCCCTCAACGCGTGTCGGCCGACACGCTTGTTGCGTGTCCGATCGCGCTCGGAAGCGTGAAGTAGAAAGTCGCGCCTTCGTCCGGAGCCGCTTGCGCCCAGATACGTCCGCCGTGTTTGTGGATGATCCGCTGCACGGTGGCCAGGCCGACGCCGGTGCCGGGGAAATCGCGCTCGGAATGCAGACGTTGAAACGTACCGAATAGTTTATCGGCGTACTTCATGTCGAAGCCCGCGCCGTTGTCGCGGACGTAGAACGTCGGAGTGCCGTCGGGCTCTATTTCCGCGCCAATCTCGATCCGCGCCAGCGGGACTTTGGCGGTGTATTTCCATGCGTTGGATAAGAGATTTTCCAGCGCGACATGTAGCAAGCCGCGGTCGGCGGTGGCGGTGAGGTTGGGCGCGATAATCCACTCGGCGTTTCTGGTTTTGTCGCCCGCCCGGAGTTTCTCGGCGATGTCCCGCGCGAGTTTGGAGAGGTCGAGCGGACAGCCGTGGACTTCAGACTGGGTTGTGCGGGCAAGGCGGAGGAGGTCGTCGATCAGGGCATTCATCCGGGCGACACCGGAGCGAATGTGGTCGGCGCACGTGCGCTGGGGCGGTGCGAGGTTTTCGCCGAGATCTTCGATCAACGCATGGGTGAAACCGTCAATGGTCCGCAGCGGAGCGCGAAGATCGTGCGACACGGAGTACGAGAAGGATTCGAGTTCTTTGTTGGCCGCTTCCAGTTCCAGCGTGCGCGCCTGGAGGCGTTGTTGAAGGACTGCGTTTTCCAGACGCAGCCGGCGCACGACCAGGGCGCGCGATAGCACGGGAAGAATCACGCTGAGTTTGAAAGGCTTTAAGATGTAATCGAGTGCGCCGAGTTTCATCGCGGAGACCGCGGTATCGATGGTGCCATGACCGGTCATAACGATGCCGACGATGTCCGGGTTGATCTCCAGAGCGGCCTTTAGAAAAGCGATGCCGTCCATCTCGGGCATCATCAAATCGGTCAACACGAGATCGAACGGCTGTTTGCGCAGGGCCGAGAGCGCGTCTTTGGGCGATGTGAATCCGGTCGTGACATAACCTTGGGCCGAGAGTGTCTCGCAGAGCGCTTTGAGGTGGGGCGCTTCGTCGTCGACGATGAGCAGATTGTCTGTAG
>CAMLSH010000389.1 GCA_946482625.1 uncultured Opitutaceae bacterium | reverse complement strand
CCCGACAAAACCGCGCCGCTCCTCGAAGCCGGTTGCGGCGCCGGACGCGCCACCCTCGGCCTCTGGCACCTCGGCTACCGCGACCTCACCGCCTTCGACTTCGCCGAAGAACTCCTCGACCAGGCCCGCCACCTCGCCGCCGACCAAGGCGTCACCGCCATCCGCTTCCTCCACGCCGACGCCACCAAACTCACCCAATTTCACTCTTCACCCTTCACCCTTCACTCCTCTTTCGCCGGCGCTCTTTTCCTCTTCAACGGCCTCATGCAGATCCCCGGCCGCGACAACCGCCGCGCCGCCCTTCGCGAACTCCACGCTGTCTGCCGCCCCGGCGCCCCGCTCCTTTTCACCACGCATGACCGCGACGTGTCTCCCGCCGAACGCGCCCTCTGGCGCCTCGAAAAACTCCGCTGGGAAAGCGGCAACCAAGACCCGCGACTCGTCGAATTCGGCGACCGCTATTTCGAAGACGAAACCGGTCGCACCTTCATGCACCTGCCTGATCGCACCGAAATCCTCGAAGACCTCGCATCCACGGGCTGGACACACACCTTCGATTCCCTCCGCCGCGACCTCGCCAAAGAGAGCCGCGCCGTCCGCGACTTCTCCGACGAATGCCGCTTCTGGTCCGCCATCCGCGCGTAGCCGCGTCACTTCAGACGCGGATCTGATCATTTTGCACGGGACCGCACCGCACGGCAAAACCCGCGCCTCCTGAAGGGCGCCGCTCCGTCGGAGCCGTCTACCCGTCCAAGCCAGCACCACGGCGCAGCCCTCCGACTCATGGAGCGTTAAGCGTTGAACGTTAAAAGTTGAGCGTCCCGCCCGCTTCGTTCCGCCACTTGCACTCCCGCCCGCTGCGCACCTAACGTCTCCTCCTCCTTTTTCTCCTTCGCCTCCAGCCTCTCGCCCTTCGCCTCCTCCGAACAATGCCCGCCCTCACCGATCGCACCTGGCTCTGGTTCGCCGCCGTGTTCTATTTCGCGGGACTCGTGCTCGGCACCATCTCCGTCCTCCGCCAGCGCCGCCACTCGCGCGCGGCCATGTATTTCCTGATCACCGTCGGCTTCTGTATCCAAACCTTCGGACTCTATCTGCGCGGCCTCGCCGTCAAAGGCTGCCCTATCGGCAACGAATTCGAGATCTTCCAATTCACCGCCTGGTCCGCCACCTCGCTCTACCTCATCATCGGCGCCACCTTCCGCCTGAGCCTGCTTGGTTATTTTGCCTCCTGCCTCGCCGCCTCGCTCACAATCATCTCCCTCTCCTTCCCCGCGCTCGACGCCGTCCGCCGTGTCGGCACGTTCCCCAACGCTTGGATCGAGTTCCACGCCGCCCTCGCGATCTTCAGCTACGGCATCTTCGGCCTGCTCGCGCTGACCTCGATCATGTATCTGCTCCAGGTATACAGCCTAAAAAACCACCGCCTGCGCGGCGTCTTCTCCTTCCTGCCGTCGATCCTCGATCTCGATCACATCAACCTCCGCCTCCTCAAGGCCGGCTTCGTCGTGATGACCGCCTCGCTCGCCGTCGGCTCCGTGTACTGGCTGCGCGACACCAGCTCCGTCAACGCCCCCAAACTCATCATCACTCTCGCCGTCTGGCTCGCCTACACCGTCACCTTCGGCCTGCGCATCCTCAGCATGCTCCTCGCCAAACGCCTCGCGTGGATCTGCATCCTCCTCTTCGTCGCCGCGCTGCTCTCCCTCTGGCCCGTCAACTCCAGCCGCAAGCCCCTCACCCCCGAGCCCGCCCCCCACACCATCCCGCGTTCGCCCGATTCGCCCCCCACCACCGCCAATCCTTCCGCTGCGGCTCCCTTCCGATCTACTCACTACCCGCTACTCGCTACTTCCTCCAAATGAGCGCCGCCCCGCAGCCTTCCCCCGCGGCGCTGTTTCTCCTCGGCGCCAGCCACCACACCGCGCCGCTCGAGCTCCGCGAAAAGCTCGCGCTCACACCCGAAAAACTCGCCGCCTTCCAACAAAAACTCTCGGCGCTCGAAGGCCTCCGCGAGTTCACCGTTCTCAACACCTGCAACCGCGTCGAGTTCTACGGCGTCGCCGATCACCTCGCCGCCATCGCCCGCCTCCAGGAAGAATTCTGCGCCTTCCAAGGCTTCCCGCCCGACGCCTTTGCCCGCATCCGACAGCACGCGCTCGGCCCCGACGCGCTCCGCCACCTCATCGAAGTTTCCTCCGGCCTCCAGTCCCAGATGCTCGGCGAGACCGAAATCCTCGGACAGATCAAAGACGCCTACGCCCACGCGCAAACCCGCCACACCGTCGGCCCCGTGCTCAACCGCGTTTTCCAAAAAACCTTCCAGCACGCGAAATACGTCCGCAGCCACACCGCGATCACCGAAGGCCAGATCAGCATCGCCAACGTCGCCGTCGATCTCGCCCTGAAAATCTTCGGCCAACTCGACGCCACGCGTATCCTTCTTCTGGGTGCGGGCGACATCGGCGAGAAAACCGCCAAAGCCTTCCAAAGCCGCGGCGCCGCCTCGCTCACCGTCTCCAGCCGCACGATGGAGCGCGCCATGGAGCTCGCCCGCACCTTCGCCGGCGCCGCGCTTCCCTTTGAAGTCGCCCCACAACACTTCGCCGACTTCGACATCGTTGTCTGCTCCACCGCCGCCCCGCATGCGATCGTCACCCGCGCCGACGTGCACGCCGCGATGAAAAAACGCCGGGCTCAACCGCTCTTCTTCATCGACCTCGCGATGCCCCGCGACGTCGAGCCGACCGTCGCTGCCGTGGAAAACGTCTTCGTCTACAACCTCGACGACCTCGCGAAGATAGCCGACGAAAACCTTGCCGCTCGCGAAGCCGAAGTTTCCAAAGCCCGCCTCATCGTCCGCGAAAAAGCCGACGCCCTCTGGAAACAAATCGAGCCCCAAGCCCCGCTCCGCTGATTTTCTCCGAGGTGGAACGCTCACTCCGAGCGCGTTGTTCACCACCGCCCGAGTCGCAACACTGCATCGCCCGCGCCGTCGCCCAGCGTGCGCGGAGCGCCCGCTCCACCTCGTCTCGTCCGCCTCCCTCTTCCGTCTTTCCTGGAGGGATGATCTCCGTGTCGTCCGCTCCGATCCCCCGTCTGCGATCAGCAGACACCTCCGCCCAACCGCGAGCGATCAGCCGAAGCCGCATCCCCAAAACTTCGCGCATTGGCGAAATCCATTAGCGGTAACTCTCAGCCGCCGGACGCCGCGTCTCCCCTCAGACCAATCCCCGATAGCCCGTTCCCGGGAACTCACCGCCCCGCTTCGCGCACCAATCGCGCATCATGCCCGAACTCCGCATCGGCATCTCTGGTTGGACGTATCCGCCCTGGCGCGGCGTCTTCTTCCCCAAAGGCCTCGTCCAAAAGCGCGAGCTCGCCTTCGCCTCCCGCCAGGTAAACGCCATCGAGATCAACGGCTCCTTCTACTCGCTGCAAACGCCCGCCAGCTACGCGAAGTGGTACGCCGAGACGCCCGACCACTTCCTCTTCTCCGTCAAATGTCCGCGCTTCATCACACACCTCAAACGCCTGCGCGAAATAGAGACTCCACTCGCTAATTTTTTCGCCTCCGGCGTCCTCCGGCTAAACGAAAAACTCGGCCCGCTCCTCTGGCAGTTTCCTCCCTTCTTCAAATTCGCCCCCGCTCGCTTCACCGACTTTTTCAACCTTCTCCCGCGCGACACCCGCGCCGCCGCTCAACTCGCACGCAAACACGACAACCACCTCCGCAGCGCCGCGTGGACTCGCATCGATCGTAATCGCCCGCTCCACCACGTCGTCGAAATCCGCCACGCGTCCTTCGCGTCGCCTCAGTTCATCGCGCTCCTCCGCCAACACGACATCGGCCTCGTCATCGCCGACACCGCCGGCAAATGGCCCTTCCTCGA
>CAMLSH010000388.1 GCA_946482625.1 uncultured Opitutaceae bacterium | reverse complement strand
ACGCCGCCGCCCAAGGCAAAACCATCCTCGCCCGACGCCCGATCAAAGTCGTCGCCGCCGAGATCGAACTCACCGCCCCTACCGAGGTCGCCGCTGGTTCACCGGTTTCCGTCCAATGGACCGGCCCCAACAACAAAGGCGACTACCTCACCATCGTCGTGAAAAGCACCCGCGACGGTGACTATGCCCACTATTCGGATACACAGCGTGGCACCCCGGCCACGATCAAAGCCCCCGCCAAACCCGGCCCCGCCGAAATCCGCTACATGAGCGGCCAAGGCGCCAAAGTCCTCGCCCGGCGCCCGATCGACATAACTCCGTAGGTGGAGCGCGCACTCCGAGCGCGCTGAGCGATACCGCAAACCCAAGTGAACAAACACGAATCCCGCTTCCTAATACCAAAACTGGGAGCCAATTCATCGTTCCCGTTTTCCACGTCCCTCAACGCGCTCGGAGTCGGTGCTCCGCCACGGCCAGTCTTCGGCTCTCGCGCACAACCCCTTCACGACCGGGTTATTCAAAATGTAGAGATACTTCTCGAAAACCTCTGCGTCATTCCTGAGGCGATGATCGAAAAAATTTCCCTGCCAAGCCACACCATGCTGCTTGGCCTGATACCTCTTCCATTCGCCCACGACACGAATCAGCCGCTTATCCGGAGGAAACGAAAGAATCGCGTGAAGATGATCCGGCATCAGCACGGCGACTAAACAATACCAGCGCCCACTCTCTTGGTAGCGCCCTATCGACGAAAGCAGCGCGGCACCGAGCGCCGGTTCTGTGAGAGCAGTTGTCTGCGCGCGATCCACACGAAGACGAATGTGATACCACGCCCCGTGCGGCACCCACGAAGGAACCTCATGCTGCAATCTCCGTGGATAAATCGCCTCATCTGGAACGCCCGCTTCGCTCATCCCCAAACGCTGAGCAAATCAAACGACCTACTCAAGGGTGGAGCGCGCACTCCGAGCGCGCTGAGCGACACCGCAAATAAATACACGTAAAGCACGTTCGCCCTTCGAATACGGCCACGCCTCCCCCTCCATCCACTTCACTTCCTACACCCGCATCTTTCCGCATTCTTAGCGCCCGGTCTTCAATGTCCATCAGCGCGCTCGGAGTGCGCGCTCCACCCAACTCCGTTCGCATCCTGTTCGCATCATCCCCCCTCACCCCAACTTCTCCAACGCCATCGCGCTCGCCGCTGTGCGGTTCTCCACGCCGAGCTTCATGTAAATATTCTCCAGGTGTTTTTTCACCGTGAACAATTTCATCTCCAGGATCGTGCACACCTCGGGATTGCTCTTCCCCTGGCACACCCAAAACAAAACTTCTGCCTCGCGCGGCGTCAGCCCGAGCGACTGCAACATCTCCGGCTTCGGCTCCACCTTCGCCGCGCCGCTGCCATTGTGATCCGCGATCCGGCTCAGCCGCGCCGTGATCGCCGCCAGCAGATCCGACACGCCCACCGGCTTGATCAGATAATCGTCCGCGCCGAGCGTCATCCCGCTGCGCACATCACCGTGCTCGCCGCGAGCCGTCAGAAAAATAAACGGAATCCGCGCCGTGTGCGGAATCTCGCGCAACGCCTTCAACACCGCATGCCCGTCCATCTCCGGCATCGAGATGTCGCACAAAATCAAATCGGGTAACTGCGTCCGCGCCAGCGCCACCGCCGCCTTGCCGTCGCCGGCCTCAAAGACTTCGTAGCTCTCCAGCCGCAAAATCTTCACGAGATTGCGCCGCATGATGGACTCGTCGTCCACGATCAGGACCTTTTTCACGCGTCGTCTCCTTTCCGGGTGTTGAGCGACGAACCAAGTTCGGTGAGGGCGGGGAACATGGGTAAATTGATGGTCACTGTCGTGCCGTTCCCCACCGCACTTTCAAGCTCGATGGTGCCTTCATGCATGTCCACGCAGTGCTTCACGATGTACAGTCCGAGCCCGGTGCCGTTGACCAAGCCGACGTTTCTCGCCCGGCGAAACGCCTGAAACAACGCCGGCCGGTCCTCCTCCGGAATGCCGATGCCGTCGTCGTGAATCGTGAAAACCGCATGCCGCCCCACCCGCTTCACTGTCAGGCTCGGCGCGCGATCCGGCGGCGAATATTTCAACGCGTTCGTCAGCAGATTCCCCAGGATCAACCGCAGCAGCTGCTCGTCCGCCGTCGCGAAAGAATCGATACCATGATGCTCGAAGTGAATCTTCCGGCCCTCGCTCCCCGCCGAAATCACTTCACCGATGATCATCTGTGACAACTCGACCAGATCGACCAGCTTCGCCGTCATCGCCAGCTTGCCCGCATCGGCTTTTCCCATGAGCAGCAGGTTGTCGATCATCCCCGCCATCCGCCGCGTCGCCACCTCGATATCGAGGATCGACTCCATCCGCTCCGCCGGCGTCAGCCGGTCGTGATAACGTTTCAACAGCTCCGTCGACGACAGGATGATCCCCAGTGGATTCCGATACTCGTGCGACACCATGCTGATGAAGTTCGACTTCAAGTGGCTCAACTCGCGCTCGCGCTCCAACGCATTGCGCAGCTCCTGTTCCGCCCGCTTCCGCTCGCTGATATCGTGCAAGATCACCTGCGCCAGGCTCCGACCGCCGATCTCCACCGTCGAGCTGAACGCCTCGATAGTAAACTCCGCGCCGGACACATTCCGGCACGCCCACTCGAAGCGCGAACTCCCGTCCTTCTTGCGCAAATCCGCCAGCTTCGCCGCCGCCTGAGCCGACGGAATTCCCCCGGCTTGAAATTCCGCTGAGACGTCCAGCAACGACCGGCCGATCGCCTCCTCCACCGTGGAAACGCCGATCAATTTTAACCCCGCCGGGTTAACCGCCACGAGGGTCAGCCCATCGAGCAATACGACCCCCGCGGGCGAGTCCTCGAACAATCGCTGAAACTTCGCCTCCGACTCTTGGAAACGCCGTTCGGCTTCCACTAACTCCGTCACATCGCGCCCCGAAGCCTGGATTTCCACCAGCCGGCCGGCCTCGTCAAAGATGCCGCAATTCACCCAATGCTCGTGAATTGTGCGCCCGCCTTTCTCCGGCGTGCGGTTGTGAAGAAATTCGAAACTCGGGGTGTCCGGCCGCAGTTGCGCGATCTTGCTCCGCACCGTCGTGGCCAGCCCGGGCGCGGCCGCGTCGATCCAGTTTTTCCCTACAAACTCCGCCGCCCGCATTCCGTAGAGCCGCTCATAAGCGGGATTCACATAGGTCGTGACGCCCTGCGGCGTGTACCGGCCCACCAGCTCCGTCTGCGTGTGAACGATCGCGCGCAACCGCTGCTCGCTCTCGCGCAACGCCTGTGTCCGCTCGGCGATCTTCGCCTCCAGCTCCTGATTGAGCTCCTTCAACGCCAGCTCCGCTTTCACGAGTTCCGTCACGTCCTCGTGCATCGCGATGATCTCACGGATGTTTCCCATCCCGTCGCGAATCGGGAAAAAATGCCCGCGGATATAACACACCTCCGCCCGCCCGCCCGCCACGGCCTGATGGGGATTGAACGGCGTCGGCGGCGTCAGCACCGGCTCGCCCGAAAAGGCCCGCCTGAACAGCGGCAGTAACCCCGTTTCCGCGATCTGCCGGTCCTCAAGCAGGTTAAACCGCGCCGCCGCCAGCTGCTCGTCCGTGAGATGAAAAAGTTTCTCGTACGCCCGGTTCACCTTGATCGAGAAACCGTCCGGCGTGAACCGCTGCATGCTCACCGGAGTCTGCTCGAACAACCCGCGAAACCGCAGCTCCGACTCCCGCAACTCATGATCGGCCCGGCGCCGTTGCTCACGCTCGAGCGCGGTGAGCGGCGGCGTGCTTTGGGAGGACTGATCTGACGGGGCGCGTCCGGTTTCCATGCGAGCCGCGAGCCTGCACATTTCCCACGCGCCGAGGCAATCCCTCAAAGGCAAAACGC
>CAMLSH010000387.1 GCA_946482625.1 uncultured Opitutaceae bacterium | reverse complement strand
GACCATTCAAGCAGCCGAGGGGAAATCCATCGAGATAACCGGCTACGTGCTCCCGCTCAAAATCGAGAAAGGTCGCGCCAGGGAATTTCTTCTCATGCGCGACCAGTCCGGCTGCTGCTACGGGAAAATGCCCGCGGCAAACGAGTACCTCGTCGCCTCCGCGCCCGCCGGCTCTGGCGGTGTTCCCGCAATCATGGACATCCCCGTCACCGTGCGCGGCACGCTGCGCATCGCCCCGGCCTCCTTCGACGGCGTGCTCACCCAGTTCTACACGCTGGAAAACGCCTCCTCCGCAACGCCCTGAATTTTCCCATGACCGCTCCGTTTACTTCCCGCCTCCGCCTTCGTCGTCGTTCTCCTTTTCGCGCTGCTTTACTCATCGGCGTCTTGTTGGGAACCGCCTCGTCTTCCTTCGCCGCCAAAGGTCTCGGTTGGCACGCCGACGCGCTCGCCCTCGAACTCGGCGGCGTGAACCAGCTGCCCGCTCTCCCGAAGGGCGTCGCGGAGCTGAGGTTCTCCGACTTTTTCCAGATGCCCGTCGGCGCGGAAGGACTCGTTTTCACCGAAAAGCTGAAAGCACTCTCCGGCCAGCGCGTCCGCATCGTCGGCTTCATGGTGCGGCAAACGCGTCCATCCCCCGGCGTCGCCATTCTCGCCCCGTTTGCGCTGACGACTCACGAAAATGAATACGACGTCTGCGACGATCTCCCGCCCGCGACGCTCTTCGTCGAGGTCGCAAAATATCAGGACATCGCCGTCCCCCACACGCCCGGCCCCCTGCTGCTCACCGGCCGCCTCGAAATCGGCCGCCGCGTGGAAGCCGACGGACGCGTTTCCTTCGTCCGACTCGCGCTCGATCCCGAGTCCACGCCGCCCGCGCCTCCATCTCCATCCGCGCCCTAAAACTTTCCAGCTCCCGTCCACACACTTCTCGCAACGCCTCCTCATCGCTTCCCATGCATCATAAAAACAAACGCCTCCGCACCGTCGCCGTGTTCGCCGCCGCCGCCCTGACCACCGCCATCACCGCATCCGCCGCGCCCACCGTCTCCCGCCTCACACCGCCGAGCCTGCTCTTCTCGACCGGCGTGAACGGCGCGCCCTACATCGCGCGCTTCCTCACCGGTCAGCGCTTCGACCTCCAGGCCACGGTGCGCCCCGACGCCGGCCAGACAATTACGAGCGCCACGTTCTCCATTAACGGCGTTCCCATCGCCGGCGCCGTCACGCTGCTCCCGACCACCGTCCCTGGCCTGCCGGCCAACACCGTCGCCCCCACGCTGCGCGCGTTCAGTTACAACAAAGCCGGCGTCCACACGCTCACCGTCACCGCCATGCAAAGCGACGGACAGATCGTCACCGCCACGGGCAACTTCGAAATCGTCGGCGTCACGCAACGCGGCCGTCGCGCCAAAAACATCGTCGTCATGATCGGTGACGGACTCGGCATCGCCCACCGCTCCGCCGCCCGCATCATGTACCGCGGCGTCGTGCAGGGAAAATCCCTCGACGCCCTCGAAATGGACGCGATGGACGCCACCGCCTTCGTGAAGACCGCCTCGCTCAACTCCATCGTCACCGACTCCGCGCCCGGCGCCTTCTGCTACTCCGGCGGCAACAAAGCCAACAACAACCAGCAAGGCGTCTTCCCCGACGACACCGTCAACAAGTTCGACAATCCCCGCGTTGAGCTCATCGGCGAATACCTCGCCCGCACCGGCGGCAAATCCCTCGGCATCGTCACCACCTCCGACGTCTTCGACGCCACGCCCGCCGCCTTCGGTTCGCACACGCAAGACCGCGGCGCCGGCACCGGCATTTGCGACGGTTTCTTCGATGAACAAGTCGCGAAGGCCAACCTCCGCGTCCTCCTCGGCGGCGGTCGCAAATGGTTCCTCCCGAGCACCACGCCCGGCTCAGGCCGCAGCGCCTCCAACGACGCCGTCCTCCCCGCCGAGCTCGCCGCCGGCTGGGGCATTCCCGCCGGCGCCGCCGATCCGACGCGTAACCTCCTCGGCGATTTCCAATCCGCCGGTTTCGCCTACGCGCCCGATAAAACCGCGCTCACGTCACTGCCCGCCGGCACCGACAAACTCCTCGGCCTTTTCGCGCTCTCCAACATGAACGTCGCGAAAGACAAACTCGACGGCCGCCGCGGCATCGTTCCCGCCGGCAGCACACAAAGCGTCGTCGCCGACTACGGCTTCACCGACCAGCCGCTCCTCGAGGAAATGACCTCCGCCGCGCTCAACGTCCTCGCCAAAAACCGCAACGGTTTCGTGCTGATGGTCGAGGCCGCCTCCATCGACAAACAAGCCCACAACATGGACTCCGACCGGTGGCTCCTCGAAACTATCGAGTTCGATAAAGCCATCGGCGTCGCCAAACGTTTCGCAGAACAAAATCCCGACACCCTCGTCATCGTCACCGCCGACCATGAGTGCGCAGGCGTGAACATCATCGGCTCCTCGATGGTCACCAACGCCAGCCTTGTCGCCCGCGCCGCCGGCAACGCCGACCAGGCCACCGCCACCGCCAAGCTGCGCAACGAAGTCGTCGGCATCTACGAAGCCGCCGGTTTCCCGATGTACTCGCTCGCCGCCGACGGGTATCCGGTTTCCACCGACGTCGATTACAAGATGCTCATCGGCTATGCCGGCAACGCCGACCGCTACGAAGACTGGCTGACCAACCCGCGCCCGCTCCGCGACAGCCAGCAGCCGTTCAACAACACCGCGCCGCTCAATACCTACCCGAACGGCCCGCTCGCCCGCGACACCGCCGGCAACTTCCTCGTCACCGGCCAGGTCCCCGGCTCCAGCGCCGTCCACACCGGCTCCGACGTTCCACTCACCGCGAGCGGCCGCGGCGCCAGCCTCTTCAAAGGCGTCCTCGATAACACCGACGTCTTCTTCCTCACCATGCAGGCCACCCTCGGCGGCGCGCTCTAAACACGAGCATCCTCTTCCGAAAACGCCTGATTCGCCCTCCCGTTTCTCTTCATGAAAACACCTTCTCTCCGTCTGCTGCTCGGCGCAGCCGTGGCCTCCTTCCTCACGGTCACCGCATCAGCGCAGCTCACCGCCTCCTTCGATTTTGACGCGCTCCCCAACGGCGCGACCGCGAGCCTGTTCAACACACCGCAGCTCTCGTTTCACCAAGCGCATTTCGTCCCGTTCACCGACGCGTTCGGCGACCCGATCGCTGGCTCCGATCACTGGGAAATCGATCTTGTCAACGACAGCCTCTTCCCCGTCACCGCCGAAAATCCCCTCGACTACGGCAGCGGCCTCGCGCCCTCCGGCACCAATGCTCTGCAAGCCCTCTGGCAACCCGTGCTGTTGCGCTTCGATTCCGTCTACAACCTCCAGTCGTTCACCTTCACGCTCGATAACGATCCCTTCGGCCTCCTGACCTCCGTCGCCTTCATCACAAACACCGGCACGGTCACGGAGATCGCCCTGGACCAATCCATCGCCGCGTTCCAGTTCAGCGCCACCGACATCGACGGCATCACCGGCATCGTTCTCCCGAGCGGCGCGTTCTACGACAACCTCGTCCTCAACGCCACCGCCGCCGTCCCCGAGCCCTCGACCTACGGCACCATCGCCGGCGCGCTTGCCATCGCCGGCGCCCTCTGGCGCCGCCGTCGCAGCGCCCGCGCGTAAAGCAGCCGCTCCGCTCGTTTAGACACCTGGCTCCGCGCATCCCGGAGCCAGCCCTGCCGCGACGTCTCAGCACCGCAGCGTTTCACCGCTGCGGTGCTTTTGCGCGTCATCAACCCGCGCCCTCCCGCTCCGCCGAACGGGCCCCCGCCACCAAGCCTCGACGGATCGCGGAAGCTCTCTCCGAAGGCGCCGGCTTTTCCATCGCGTCTCGCCCATCCGCGCTTTCCGCTGTCGCCGACCAACGCATGAACGCAGACG
>CAMLSH010000386.1 GCA_946482625.1 uncultured Opitutaceae bacterium | reverse complement strand
CGATGCCGATGCCCATGCCACCCGCCGGCGGCATGCCGTGCTCGAGCGCCAGCAGGAAATCGTGATCGACCTTCTGCTGCTCCTCGCCCGCCTGCGCCTCGAACATCTGCCGCTGCACATCAGGATCGTTCTGCTCCGAGTACGCAGGCGCGATCTCCATGCCGCCGATGATCAGCTCAAACACATCGATCGTCGTCGGATCATCCGGCGTGATCTTGGCGAGGGGGCAAAGCTCCTTCGGCAGATGCGTCACAAACGTCGGCTGAATCAGCGTTGGTTCGATGAGCTTCCCGAAAATCTCATTCGTCAGCTCGAACTCTTCCCACTTCACATCCGCGAAAAGCCCGAGCTTCTGCAAGCCCGCGATCTTCTCGTCCTTCGTGCGCGAAAACCACTGTGCATCGCCGGTCTTCTCGATGATGAGGTCCTTGTACTTCACCTCGCGCCACTCCGCGCCGAAGTCGATCCACTCGCCGCTCGCCGCATGCTTGATGCGCATCGACGGACGCTGCGGCGCATTCTCGCCTTCGCCCTCCGCTTCAGTCGGCTTCACCACATCGCGCACGAGATGCCGCATCAACTCCTGCACCAGCGTCATCATGCCGCGATAGTCGCTGTAGGCCTGATAAACCTCCAGCATCGTGAACTCTGGATTGTGACGGCGTGACACGCCTTCATTACGAAAATTCCGCCCGATCTCGAACACGCGGTCATAGCCGCCCACGAGCATCCGCTTCAGATAAAGTTCGAGCGAGATGCGCAGCACGAAGTCCGTGCCCAGCGTGTTGTGATGCGTCGTAAACGGCCGCGCCGCCGCGCCGCCCGCCACGTTCTGCAGCACCGGCGTCTCCACTTCGAGGAACTGCTTGTCCTCCAGAAAACGACGCACCGCGGAAACAATCTTCGAGCGCGTCATGAGCCGCTTCCGCGACTCACCGTTCACGATCAGATCGAGATAACGCTGACGATAAACCTGCTCCGCATCGCTGAGCCCGTGCCACTTCTCCGGCAGCGGACGCAACGCCTTCGACACGAGGGTAAACGCATCCACACGCACCGTGATCTCGCCGGTCTTCGTCTTAAACAACGCGCCCGTCACACCGATGATGTCGCCCAGATCGAGCGACTTCTTGAACACGCCATAACGTTCCTCGCCGATCACATCTCGGCGGAAGTAGAGCTGCATCTGCCCCTGCTGATCCTGGATCTTCACGAACGAGCTGCCGCCTTGCACGCGAAACGTCACCAGACGCCCCGCCACCGTGACCGTCGTCGCATAGTCCTGGCCGTCCACATACAGCGCCTTCGCATCCTGCGAAAAGTGCGTCACCGCCACATTCGCGCGAAACGGGTCGAACCCGCCCGCCCGCATCTCGGCGAGCTTCTGCCGGCGCACCGCATGTTGGTCGTGGGAAATATCGGAGTGAACGTCGCTCATAAAACCGCCGACCTTGCCCACCGCCCCAGCACCGCGCAAACGCATTTTCCGATGGAGGGCTCACGCTCGCGCGACGCCTCCGCGTAGCCGCGCTCCTAAGAGCGTGGCCAGCATCGTCCGCGTGTCACCGCGCCTCAAAGCCCTCGCCTCACGGCGCCGCGCCCGCATCCCCCGCCGTCTTCGTCGAATGCCACCGCAACACATAATACGTCGCCGGCACCTCCCCGCCGTTGCGCATCCCATGCAGCTCATTCGATGCATAAAAAATCACCGAACCCGGCCCGGCCGTCTGCACCTTTCCCTCGATCGATACCTCCAGCGTCCCCTCCTTCACAAAGATCAACTCCTCCTCCGGATGCCGGTGCGCCGCATGCGACGCCTCACCCACCCGCACCGTCGTCGCATGACACCGCAGACGCTCAAGCGTCGCTGTCGGCGCATCAAAAATCTCCCGCCGCTCCCCCACCGGCGTCGGCTTCGCCTCCAGTTTCGCCCACTCGAAAACCGCCGACATCATCCGTTTCGGAACACCTGTTTGCGCCCAGCTCATGACCGCCAACGTGCTGCACGCGACAATCCCAGCAACGACCAAATCCCTGCGGAAAATCTTCATGTCAGAACCTTCACGACAAAACACCCACCCATTCAACCGCAACGAAGCCGGACAGGACGTACAGTGGCACGGCTCCCCAACCCGCCACCGTAATACTCCCTTCTAAACTTTGCTCCTTCGCGCCCTTGCGTGTGACAACCATCCGGCAGTTGCGCCTCCGCCCTTTCCTACAAAACTCCATCCTGTGACCGATCCTTTCGCCAACACCTCTGCTTCTACCGCCGACTTACCATCGCCCGCCCTCCCCACCGCCACGCTCGACTGGGGACGCACCCGCTACGAAGCCGCCTGGCGCTGGCAGGAAGAACTCCTCGCCCAACGTCAGGAAAACAAAATCGGCGACACCCTCGTCTTCACCGAACACGACCCCGTCTTCACCATCGGCCAGCGCAGCGGCGCCGACGCCAACCTCGTCTGGACGCCCGCCCAGCTCGCCGCCCAAGGTATTGAAGTCGTGAAGACAAACCGCGGCGGCGACATCACCTACCACGGCCCCGGCCAGATCGTAGGTTACCCGATCGTCTCGCTCCTCCCGCGCAAAGATCTCCACGAGTACCTCCGCTTCCTCGAACAAGTTCTCATCAATTCCGTCGGCAACCTCGGCCTCGCCGCCGCCCGCCGCCCCGGCAAAACCGGCATCTGGCTCGGCCCCCGCAAAATCGCCGCCATCGGCGTCGCCGTAAAACGCTGGACCGCCTACCACGGCTTCGCGCTCAACGTGAACGCCAACCTCGCCCACTTCACCGGCATCGTCCCCTGCGGCATCGGCGCGACCGACGGCACTGTCACCTCCATGCAAGCCGAGCTCGGCGGCAAACCGCTCGACCTGACCGAAGTAAAACGCGTCCTCGCGCAAGAATTCTGGACCCTCTGGCCCGCCTTCCTCGCAGGGAAATAAGGTGAAGCGCCCGCCGCGCGCGCTTCCGAATCTTTCCGTAGGCCCGCGTACACGCACGCGCTTCTTCTCTAAGGACTGCGGTGCCTCGGCACCGCATTCTGAAGCCCGCCTCGGCGGGCTTTTTCATTTATCGAACAATCTCCCCTTTTGACCGTCCTCACATTTTTCCAAACCGCGCGAATCTGGTTCTATCTTCGCTTCCGGCCTTAGCGTCTTCGCGTCTTTGCGCTTCAATTAAACGCTGCCCAATTTCCGCACCACACATCCCTCTCCACCAAGGCCCCAAAAAAATTCCGCCCCGCGTGTCATACAACACTGCCCTTCCGGACGACAGATCGGGTACAAACCAACCCGTGCCGGAAAATGCCGACAATCTCCCAGCCTCCGATCTGCGCCGCCTCCTCGCGGAGCTGCATCCCGAATGCTGGGGCTGGACGCTCCGCTGCTGCCGCGGCCACACGCACACCGCCGAAGACGTCCTGCACATGAGCTATCAAAAGATTCTCTCCGGTCGCGCCCACTTCTCCGGCCGCTCCTCCTTCAAGACCTGGCTCTTCGGCGTCATCCGCCTCACCGCCCTCGACCAACGTCGCTGGAGCGTCCGCCGCTGGCTCCGCTTCCTGCCTCTGCCCGACGACGAACCCGCCCTCGCCACCACAGGCGATTTCGCCGGCGAATCGTTTTTCCAAGCCGAACAAAACCAAGCCCTCCGCGACGCCCTCGCCCGTCTCGCCAGCCGCCAGGCCGAGGTCCTCCACCTCGTTTTCTATCACGACCTCACGCTCGACGAAGCCGCCAGCGTGATGCGCGTCTCCCCCGGCACCGCCCGCACCCACTACGAACGCGGCAAAGCCTCCCTCCGCTCCCTCCTCGTCTCTCAGAACCCCGTCCAATGAACGCCCCCGAAGAAGATCTCCGCCAACAATTCCGCGCCCTCCGCGCCGACGACGCCCGCCGCGCCCCGTCCTTCGAATCCACGCTGGCCCGCAATTCCGCCTCTTCCTCCGTCTCGTCCCCC
>CAMLSH010000385.1 GCA_946482625.1 uncultured Opitutaceae bacterium | reverse complement strand
CGCACGGGCTTGCGGAACTTCACCTTGTCCGCGCTCATGAAGAGCGAGGTCTTCCCTTCGCTCGAACCCCGTCGGAGCATCAAGATACCCGCCGCTTGCGCCATCGCCTCGAGCTGAAGCACGCCGGGCATCACGGGATTGTTCGGGAAGTGCCCTTGGAAAAACGGCTCGTTGATGCTCACGTTCTTGATCGCGACGAGCGCATCGTCGCCGATGAACTCCATCACGCGGTCGAGCATTACGAACGGATAACGGTGCGGCAGCGTGTCCAGGATGCGGCGGATATCGAGCGAGGTCTCGCTGGGCATGACCATCGCCGGACGCGGCTTTTTCTTCGGGCCCTTTTTCTTTTCCTCAAGCTTCGCCGCGAGCGCCTTGGTGAGCTCGGCATTGATGGCGTGGCCCGGGCGCGTGGCGATGATGTGCGCCTTCAGCGGCATGCCCAGCAGAACGATGTCGCCGATGATATCCAAGATCTTGTGACGGACGAACTCGTCTTTGAAGCGCAGACCTTCTTTGGAAAGAATCTTGTCGCCGCGGATAACGACCGCGCAGTCCAGCGAGCCGCCCTTGATTTTGCCCAGCTTCAGCAATTCCTCGATGTCCTCGTAGATCGTGAACGTACGGGCCGCCGCCACCTGCGTCATGAACACATCCGGATCGATCGTGAGTGTGAGGTGCTGCGTGTGGATACCGCGGTCATCGGCGGACGTGCAGGTGATTTTGAGCCCATCGTGCGGGAGCGCGATAATGGAAGAGTTCCCCTTCTGGATGGAAACGGCCTCCTCTAACACGAAGTACTCGCGATCCTTCTCCTGCTCGACCGGCTCGCCCTGCATGAGCAGATCGACAAACGGCTTCGCAGAGCCGTCGAGGATGGGCGGCTCGGAGGCATTCATCTCGATGGTGACGTTATCCACGCCGCAGCCGTGCAACGCGCTCAGCACGTGCTCCACCGTATGGATTTTGGCGTGGCCCACCTGAATCGTGGTCGCACGGACCAGATCTGTGACTTGGTCCACGCGAGGACGCAGCTCCGGCGCACCGCTGAGATCGATGCGTTTGAAAACGATACCGTGGTCCACCGGCGCGGGCTTGATCGTCAGCGTGACGGGTTCACCGGTGTGCAGCGCGCTACCTTGGATCGAGACTTCGCGCGCGAGAGTGCGTTGTTTCATAGAGATTTGGGCCGGAATTTCGGCGAAAGCACTCCGCCAGCGCAAGCGCGGAGATGAGCCTGTCGAACCGGCGACTTCGCGGGTTCGTCGTCAGCATAAGCGAAAAGAACGGCGCTCACCGACGCACAGGACCGGTCGACGCGCGGATGATCAGCTGAGGATCGATCATGCGAATCAGCGGTTTGGTGCGCGGCGACTTGTCGATCTGCGAAAGCAACATTTCCACCGCTGCCTCGACGGTGACATCGATCCGTTGATCGACACTCGTGAGGCTGGGCGCCGTCATCAGACAGATGTCCTGATTATTGAAACCGGTAACAGAGACATCGTCCGGAACGCGGACGCCGAGCTCCTTCAATCCATGCATCGCGCCGACTGCGATCTCATCGTTCAGCGCGATGAACGCGGTGGGCAGATCGCCACGTTCGACAAAACTCCTGGCGAGCGCGCGACCGTACTCGAAGTCGTTTCCACGCACATGCAGGTGATCGAGCGAGACGGTACACTTGTCGAAATCCAGCCCGTGCGCGCCCAGCGATTCGCGGATGCCGCGCGCGCGGTCGAGCGTGCTTCGCACCGTGTCCGAGTAGGCCATCAACCCGAAGGTTCGGTGGCCGAGCGAGTAGAGATACTCCACGATGCCGGCCATGCCGCGCACGCGGTCGAGCGACACGGTATTGGCGCCTTTGATACCGAAGTGGTCGATGACGATACTCGGCGTGCCGCTCGTCGTCAAGCTGCGCAGATGCTGGGTCATCTGTGCCTCGTCGAAATAGCCGATGAACGCCACCGCGTCGACGCGCAGGGAGAGGAAATGCCGGATCACATCCCAGCTGGACTGCGGATCAACGACCTCGATGAACGTCGTGAAATCCTTGTCGCGCAGCCGCTGCTGAAGCGACGCCAGCTTGTGCACCAGCGTCTGCGTCATCAGGTTTTGCATACACACGCCGATCGTGCGGGTGCGCTTCCCCTTGAGATGCAGCGCGTAGGCATTGGGGACGAAACCGGTCTCCTCGATCGCGCGGTTCACGCGATCGATCGTCTTCTTCTTGAGGCCGGGCTGGCCGTTGAGCACACGCGAAACCGTCGTTCGGGCCAGGCCCACATATCGGGCAAAGTCAGTCGAGGATCGGATGCGGGGTTGGGGTGTTTTCGGCTGGATGCTACTCACAATTTTTTTGACGGCTAGAACAAATAGGGAGTGCGGCGACAGGGTGTCAAATACGGGAAATTCCGCGCAATTTCCCCTTTCCGCGTGAACCGCCGGCCCGCTGCCCGGACACTTGTCCGAAATAATTTGACGCAACTCCCGCCCGTCCAAAACGTCTGCCTCCCGCTCCACCCTGAACGACTGCCGCGCCAATCGGCTTCAACCCGCAACCCGGAGCATACTCCCCTTCGCCTTCATGCCAGCTCGATCTCTCGCCCGCCATTTCCGTCCGGTAGTTTTTGCGATCTGTGTTTTGTCGGCAGGGCTGATCCCCCAGCTGCGCGCCGCTCAATCGTTGGTGGAGTTCGGCGGAGCTTCCCCGCTCCAATGGTCCGCGCGTCTCGCCAACTCCGAAGTCGCCCGTCTCGGCCCCAAGATGGCCTACCCCGCCGCCAAGTGGGACTACGCCAATTTCCTCTTTCTCAACTCCCTCCTCAGTCTCGACACCCGTCTTAGCGAAGACCGCTACCTGCCGTGGGTCAAAGGCACGGTCGAGTCGTTCCTCTCCGCCGATGGTCGCACGATTCAACACTACAAGCTCGCCGACTATAACATCGATCACGTCGCCCCGGCCAAAGCCGTCTTCGCGCTTTATCATCGCAACAAAGACGCGCGCTACCGCGGCACGCTCGACGTCCTTCGCGAGCACCTGAAGACACATCCCCGCACCAAGGAAGGCGGCTTCTGGCATAAGAAACGTTACCCGCATCAGATGTGGCTCGACGGCCTTTTCATGGGCTCGCCCTTCTACGCCGAATACGGCCGCACGTTCAACGAGCCCGCCGCGTTCGACGACGTCGCTCAACAAATCCGCCTCGTCGCCAAATACACCTACGATCCCAAGAGCGGGCTTTTCTATCACGGGTGGGACGAATCCCGCGAACAGAGCTGGGCCGATAAAACCACCGGCCTCTCCCCGAATTTCTGGAGCCGCGCCATCGGCTGGTACGCGATGGCCCTCGTCGACGTGCTCGACCAAATCCCCGCCGACCACGCCGCCCGCCCGGAGATCGCCGCCATCTTCAAGAAACTCGCCGACGGCGTCATCAAACACCAGGACCCCGCCACCGGTCTCTGGTGGCAGGTCACTGACCAAGGCAATCGCAAGGGCAATTACCTCGAAGCCACCGCCTCCTCGATGTTCGTCTACTCGATGGCCAAAGCCATCAACCAAGGCGTGCTCCCAAGCGACGGTTATCTGCCCGCTGTCCTCAAAGGCTACGAAGGCATCATCCGCGATTTCATCCGCACCGACGCCGATGGTCGCACCAAACTCACCCGCTGCTGCAAAGTCGCCGGCCTCGGTTACGGCCGCGACGGTTCGTTCGACTACTACATCAGCGAGCCGATCATCGACAACGACGCCAAGGGCACCGGCCCGTTCGTCCTCGCCGGCATCGAGCTCGACCACCTGCTGAATATCGGCGCCCCCGCTTCAGCAATTCCCGCTCCCACCGCGGCAACCGTAAACATCTTCGCCGACAAAACCGCCGCCTCGGCCAAACCCGTCGCCATCGCCCCGGCTCCCGCTCTCCGCAACGACACCTTCGCCGACGAAGCCTCCCGCAAAGCCTGGACCGAGGAAATGC
>CAMLSH010000384.1 GCA_946482625.1 uncultured Opitutaceae bacterium | reverse complement strand
ACGACGAACTCCACGACCTCGTCATCAAACGCGAAAGCACCCGCACCCTCACGCAGTGCGCCCGCAAGCACGGCATGCGTCCGCTGCAGGTTTCCGGTTGGGAAAAGGTCCAAGCCGGCCACACCACCCTCGACGAAGTCCTCCGCGTCATCACGGTGACGGAAAAATAACCGCGTCGCACACGACGCGGAATGACAGTGACCAATGACCAGTGAATCAATGATCCTCCGGAGGTGGAACGCGCGGTCCGAGCGCGTTATTCACCCCACGCCCGCGTCACCTCGTCATTCGCAACCCGGCCCTGCCCTTCCCTCCTCAACCTTCGGCCTTCGTCATTCGACCTTCGGCCTTCGGATTTCCTAAGATGCCGCGTTTTTCCTACACCGCTCGCGACCGCTCCGGCCAGTCCGTTGCCGACACGCTCGAAGCCTCCAGTCGCAAGGACGCCATCCGCCTCCTATCCGCGCGCGGCCTCCAACCGCTCCGCGTCGACGAAGCCTCCTCGTCAGCCCGCGCGTCCGCGAAAAAAACCTCCGCCTCCTCTCGCGCCGACGATTCCACCACCCGCCCTTCCCGCGCCACGACATCCTCCTCACGCACCGGCGCCGCCAAAAAACTCACGCGCGCCGAACGCCTCCCGTTTCTCCAAGCGCTCGAAGACCTCATCTCCAGTGGACTCTCCGCTGGTGAAGGCCTCCGCCTCCTCGCTCAACGCCTTCAAGAACCCAAACTCAAAGTCCTCTGCGCCGGCCTCTGGGAACGCCTCGGCGAAGGCGCTACGCTCTCCCGCGCGATGGGCGATTTCCCGGAAGTTTTCGACAACTCCACGATCAATCTCATCCAAGCCGGCGAATCCACCGGCAGCCTTCACGACGTCCTCGGTCGCCTCATCACGCATCTCACCGAACAACGCGAACTCCGCCGCCAGCTCCTCTCCGCGATGGCGTATCCGGTGTTCATGCTCTTCGTCGCCTGCGGCGTCATTCTCTTCTTCCTCTTCTTCCTCCTCCCGCGTCTCCAGATTCTCCTGACATCGCTCGGCGGGAAACTCCCCACCTCCACGCGCATCCTCGTCGGCCTCTCGGACTTCGCGCTGCACTACGGCATCTTCGTACTCGGCGCGCTCATCTTCGGCGCCATCACATTCTGGCGCTGGCGCGCGACCTCCGCCGGCCGCGAGGTCACCGACGGCTGGCTGCTCAAGCTCCCGCTCGCCGGCCCCTTCTTCGTCAGCCAGACCGTCCTCGCCATCAGCCAGACGCTCTCCGTGCTCCTCGAAAACGGCATCACCACCGTCGAAGCCCTCAAGATGACCGGACGCCAGATTGGCAACGTCATCCACCGCCGCGCGTTCAACGAAGCCACCGACCGAGTCATCGAAGGCGAAAACCTCTCCCGCGCGCTCGAGCGCACGAACTGCTTTCCCCCGATCATCCTCGACCAGCTCGCGATCGGCGAAAACACCGGCAACATCGTGCCGAGCCTCAAGAAAATCTCCGCCAACTATCAGAAGCACGTCTCCAACCAGCTCTCGATGTTCACCAAGGTCCTCGCGAGCAGCGTGCTGATGGGCGTCTTCATTTTCGTCGGCTTCCTCGCCTTCTCCATCGTCAGCGCCGTCTTCCAACTCAGCGCTTCGTTCAAGTAAGACCGGAGAAGCCGACAGGCGAAAAGCGGACAACCCGCTCCGAGGTAGGGCGCGTTATCCTTAACGCGCCGGTTGGACATCGCTCACCAGTTCAACGCCTGCCCTCCGCCGTAGCCGCGTTACTTCAGACGCGGACTCCGCGCATCTAAATATCGGATAATAGGCCGCCCCTCCCCGTAGCCGCGCTTGAGCTGAAAGCGAAAGCGTGGCCGCGACACCGACACCGCCCGCGACATTCACGCCAAGATTCTGTCTCGCGCCGGCTCCACGCCACACGCGCCCGCGCCTACAGATTAAACTGCATCGCCGAAATCCGCATCGACTGCGTGAGCACGCCGCCATTCGCCGCCGAGGCCGATGTCACGTCGAACGACACAATCCCGATATAGGGCGAACGCTTCTGCAGCTCCGTATAAAATTTCGTCAGCGAAGTGTAGTCCGCGTTGCGAATCTGTACCTGCACCGAATGCACCGCGAACTGACCGACCCGCTCGCTCGGCACCGCACTGATGTTCGCCTTGGCTGCCAGCCCGGCGAGATTCGCGATCGTGTTTACCTCGGATTGCAGCCGCACCGGATCGTAAGTCCGCGAGGGATCGAGCTGCTCGATCGCCGCGTGCGAACGCTCCGCGATCAAATCCTTCTGCCCGAGGACAACATCCTGCGACTTCAACTCAGTCGTCGTATCGCGAACCTCGCTCCAAAACTTGCCCGCGCGTTTACCCGCACCCGAGAGCCACATCGCCGCCGCTCCGACGACGAGCGCCACCAACAATGCTTTCTCACGCAACAACCGGCTCAGAAAAAATGCTTTCATGATTGGACCTCCGCTTTCACCGCTTCGGGCTTAAACGTCACTTTGATGCGAAAGGTCGAAACACCTCCGCGTGTGTCGTTCTCCACCAAGACTTCCTGACATTCCGGCAATCCGTTCAGCAGCGATTGAAATGCCACCACGTCATTCGGGATGCTGGTCTGGCCTCTCACATCGAGCGTGTAGAGCGACTCGGACGCCGTGGATATCCGCGTGAAGACCATCGAGTCCGGCCGCTTCGCCTTCACCAGATCGATCATCTCGAACGGCAGCAAACGCCGCGTGGAAAGTTCCTCGATACGCGTCGCCAGCTCGTTCGCTTTTTCGATTTCCGCGACGACCGGCGCCCGCTGATTGACGATGGCCAGCCGGCCTTTCTGCCAAAACTTGCCGCCGATGACGGCGAGTTCCAACACGAGCGCAAAACCGATCGCCGCCGCACTCCCAAGAAAAATCCGCCACAACAACAAATCCCGCGAACGCGCCCGGCGCCGCGCCATCAGATCGTCTTTGTCGCGGACATCCAGCGCATCGAGCTCTTCGCGCGTGAATGTCGCCTCCAGTCCATCTCCGCGAAAAACCAGCTCATCCGAATCCGACGCGGGATCGAGCGCCGGCACCGTATCCAGCTCCTCGACACTGATGCTTTCGCCGACCGACCGCAGCAACTCATCCCGCAGTACCGCGCGCGCGGCCTCGTCTGCTTCGTCAGGCACCGGCCGTGTCATCACCGCCGACGGCACATCGTCCGCATCGGTCCAATGCAGCGCCGTCAGGCTCTCCTCGCCGCTCAGCAAAATCGTCGTCGCCCGTTTCACCTTGGCGGAGAGGAGCGTGGCAAACGCCGGCATCACGACCTCCGCTTCGTTCCACACCTCGGTCTGCTCGTTCGTGAAACGCTTCCGGTACGCCGCAAAAACCAGCGCGTTCTTCGCGCCTTCCTTCCAAAAATGCCCGTGATACATCTGCGCGAGCGGGAATGGCGCGAGCGCCTCCAGCGCCAGCTCCACCTGCGAGGCCACCTCGGCCGCCGTGGCGGCTCCGGCCACCGGCACCACCCGGCAAAAAAACTGCGCATCGGGCAGCAGCACGATCTTGGGCAGCGGGGCGGTCAGGGAAAAGCGGGGTTTGGTTTCGGACATGCTTAAAGCGGGGAATCAGTTGAAACTTCAGGAGTGGGAATCGCACCGTTTTCGCGGATTTCCAAGAGAGTAAATGGATAGTTCAGGCTTTTAACCTGAGTCGTGGCGCTCGCGGAAGCCGTGGTGTTTCGCGTACCGGCGCCGGCAGCTCCACTTTGCCCGCTGCTGGCCCCCTCGCCGGTGTTTTTGTTGAGATCGCCCGCGACCGGCGCTTTCGCTCCGCCCGACGGCGCCAGCAGCGCCGCCAGCCGATAGGAATTCAAGCCTTCGCGCACCGTCACGATCACGCGCAACGCGCTGATCTCCGTCCCCACCTTGCCCGCCGCCTCCGATTTCGCGCCAAGCACACTCGCGATATCGTTCGACGATTTGAATACGCCCGAGCCGTTCGCCTGAAACAT
>CAMLSH010000383.1 GCA_946482625.1 uncultured Opitutaceae bacterium | reverse complement strand
GCCATTTCAGCGGCGTCGCTGGCGCGCTTGCCGAGCTTGTAGATGCGGGTGTAGCCACCGTTGCGATTGGCGAACTCCTTGTGCTTTTCGTTGAAGAGAAGCGTGACGGCGGTCTCGTCGCGCACGTCGCTGAGAGCGAGACGGCGGAGATGGAGAGCGTCCTTTGCTTCGGTCTTGGCCGAGGCCTGCTTGGCCTTGGTGATGACCTTCTCGATGAAGGGGCGGAGGGCTTTGGCCTTGGTCACGGTGGTCTTGATACGACCATGGGTGATCAGGGAGGCGGCCATGTTGGAGAGCATCGCGGCGCGATGTTCACGGGTGACGCCGAGGGAGGCGTGGTGTTTATTGTGACGCATTGTGCTTTTGTTTTAGACGGCTCCCGATCGGCAATCCGGTCGCAGCGTGGGGCGGCAGCGGACGGCGCGAGAGCAGTGGAAATTTTCGATTTTGGATTCTCGATTTTCGATTTGGACTTCGGATTCCCGATGGCTTGTGCCAATCGAAAATCCGAAATCGAAAACCAAAAATGACCTTACAGGTCCTTCTTCGAATCGAGGAGGCGTTCGTCGAACTTCATGCCAAGTGAGAGGCCGAGTGCTTCGAGCTTTTCCTTGATTTCGTTGAGCGACTTCTTGCCGAAGTTGCGGTACTTGAGCATCTCCTGCTCGGTCTTCATCGCGAGTTCGCCAACGGTGGTGATGTTCGCGTTGTTCAAGCAGTTCGCGGCGCGAACGGAGAGTTCGATTTCGTTGACCGACATGTTGAGGAGCTTGCGGAGCTTGTTCTGCTCTTCGCTGACCTCGCTGGTCTGGGTGTCGAAATTATACTCTTCGTTGCTGACGCGGTTGAAGACGTCGAGGTGGTGAGCCAGGATCGAGGAAGCCTGCTTAAGGGCGTCGTCTGGATTGATGCGACCATCGGTCCAGATCTCAAGGATGAGCTTATCGTAGTCGGTGATCTGACCGACTCGGGTGTTCTCAACCGAGTACTTCACGAGACGAACTGGCGAGAAGAGCGAGTCGATCGGGATGACGCCGATAGCCTGTTCTTCCTTCTTGTTCTGCTCGCCGGGATAGTAACCGCGACCGGTCTTGATCTCGACCTCGGCTTCAAATGAACCGCTCTTGTCGAGGGTGCAGATGACTTGGTCGGGATTGACGATCTTGATGTTGGCATCGGCCTGGATGTCGGCAGCCGTGACGGCGCCGGCCTTGCTGGCCTTGATCGAGAGCGTGATGGTGTCGCGCTTTTCAGCGACGATGAGGACTTTCTTCAGGTTGAGGACGATGTCGGTGACATCTTCCACAACGCCGTCGATGCTCTGGAACTCGTGGTTAACGCCCTCGATTTTGATCGAGGAGATAGCCGAGCCCTCGATGGAGCTCAGGAGAACGCGGCGCAGAGAATTGCCGATGGTGTGGCCGTAGCCGGCTTCGAACGGTTCGGCGATGAACTTGCCGTAAGTAGGCGTGGCGCCTTCTTCGACCTTGGTGAGCTTGGAGGGAAGTTCGAACTTTCCGAGGCGTTTGGGCATGGCGTGTAAGAGATTTCGTTAAAGGTGAATTGCTCTGAGAAAAAACTCAGAAGCGCGAGTAGAACTCGACGATGATCTGCTCATTGATGCCGGGCTCCATCTCGTCGCGGTTCGGGAGACGGTTGACGACGGCCTTGAAAGCCTCGGCGTTCAGCGTGAGCCAGCCGGGGACGTTGCGGGCGCGGTTCTCTTCGAGGAAGCGGGTCGCGACCTGGCGGGAGCCGGGGGCGTTCTTCACTTCGATCTCGTCGCCGGCTTTCACGGTGTAGCTCGCGATGTCGACCTTGTGGCCGTTGACGCGGATGTGTCCGTGATTGACGAACTGACGGGCGGCGGCGCGGCTCTTGGCGAAACCCAGGAGATAAACGACGCTGTCGAGACGGGTCTCGAGGAGTTGGAGGAAGCGGGTACCGGTGACACCGCGCTCGCGCTTGGCAGCCTCGAAGGTGCGGCGGAACTGGCGCTCAAGCAGGCCGTAGGTGTAACGGAGCTTCTGCTTTTCGTTTAAGCCGATCGCGTACTCGGAGAGTTTGCGACGGAGCTTGGGGCCGTGCTGGCCGGGGGGAAAGTTGCGTTTCTCAAAAGCCTTCGTCGCGCCGAAGATCGGCACGCCGAAACGACGGCTGATGCGGGTGGTTGGACCTGTGTAACGAGCCATGGTCGGATAATTTTAAATTTTAGAAAAGGTAGTGGAGGATTCCTTACACGCGACGGCGCTTGCGAGGGCGGCAGCCGTTGTGCGGGATGGGCGTCACGTCGATGATCGAGGTGATCTCGAGGCCGATGGCCTGGAGGGCGCGGACGGCGGAGTCGCGACCGAGACCGGGACCGCTGAGCTTGATGACGACGTCCTTGAGGCCGTGCGACATGGCGTTGCGGGCGGCGTCTTGAGCGACGACCTGCGCGGCGTAGGCGGTCGATTTGCGCGAACCGCGGAAGTTGCACTTGCCGGCGCTGGACCAGGCGATGACCTGACCCTTGGCGTCGGTGATCGAGACGATCGTGTTGTTGAACGAAGCGAGGACGTTGACGACACCGGAGGTGACGTTCTTGGAGCCCTTGGCTTTGCGAACCTTGATCGCACCGATCTCTTCTTTGAGGAGATCTTCAGCGGTCGGCTGCTTGGCGACACCGCCGACGAGCTCGACCGGCTTTTCAGCGGGAGCAGCGGCAGCAGGAGCAGCGCCTTCGGCGCCTTCCTTCTTGGCTTTGGGAGCGCGGGCAGGCTTTTCAGCGGTAGCGGCGGCGACTGGAGTTTCGGCGCCAGCGGCGGCGGGGACAGCGTCCTTCTTAGGAGCTTTCTTGGGAGCGGATTTTTCTTCGGCCATGGCGATAAATGATTACTTGGCGGGAGCGGTTGGCTTGGAGACGCCGACGGTGCGGCGCGGGCCTTTGCGCGTACGCGCATTGGTGCTGGTACGCTGACCGCGGACCGGGAGGCTGCGGCGGTGGCGGACGCCACGGTAGCAGTTGATCGCCTGGAGGCGCTTCAAGTTGCCGGTGATTTCACGGCGGAGATCGCCCTCAACCACCCACTTGTGCTCGGTGATGATGTTGAGGATCTTGTTGAGCTGTTCTTCCGTCAGCGCGTCAGCGCGCTGGTTCGGATCGATACCGGCTTCTTTGACGACTTGGTCCGCGCGTTGCGGGCCGATGCCGTAAATATAACGGAGGGAGATCGCGACTTTCTTTTTCGCGGGGATTTCTACACCGAGGAGACGTGGCATATAGTTTCTAGTTAAGAGAGGTTTGGTTGAGAGTGATGCGAGCGGGCGGTTAACGCGCGACCGTGGGCTGTGCAGGTGACGCGGAGGAAAGTGTATCGAGCGGGCGCGGGATCGTGAGGATCTCGGGACCTTTTTCTGTCGTGAGCACGGTGTGTTCGAAGTGGGCGGAAGGCGATCCGTCCACCGTAACGACCGTCCAGCCATCGCTGAGGGTCCTCGTCTTGTATCCGCCCAGATTCACCATCGGCTCGATCGCGAGCGTCATGCCGGGTTTGATTTTCTCACCGGAGTTGCGACGCCCGAAGTTCGGGATCTGGGGCTCTTCGTGCATCGAAACGCCGACTCCGTGGCCAACCATGTCACGCACGACACTGAAGCCGTGGGTTTCAACGTAGGCCTGGACCGCGTGTGAGATATCGCCGATGCGGTTACCGACGACGGCTTGCTGGATGCCGAGATCGAGAGCCTCGCGACTGACTCGGAGGAGTTCTTCGATACGGGGCGAAACAGAGCCGACGGGCATCGTGTAGGCGTTATCGCCGATATAGCCGTTGTAGTGAACAACGACGTCCAAAGAAACGATGTCTCCGTCTTTCAGGATGCGCTTCAGAGAACCGATACCGTGAACGACTTCGTCGTTGACGGAGATGCAGGAGTAGGAGGGATACGCCGGATGACGCGGGCCGAGTTTATAGCCGTAACAGGCACTTCGGGCTCCGAACTGCTCGATCATATGTCGGGCAGCTTGATCCAAGTCGTAAGTAG
>CAMLSH010000382.1 GCA_946482625.1 uncultured Opitutaceae bacterium | reverse complement strand
GCCGAGCGCGTTGAGCTCTTCGTCAACGGGCGCTCGCTCGGCGCGCAGCAAGCCGCGCAACTGCCGGCTGACCCGGCGCGTTTCATTTTCACGTTCGCCGGAGTCGCTTTCGAGCTAGGCGAAATCAAGGCGGTGGCTTTTCGCGGTGGAAAGAGCGTGGCCACTCAGAGCAAACGCACCGCGGGCGCTCCGGTTGCGCTGCGGGTGACGCCGATCGTGAGCTCCGAGGGTTTGCGCGCTGACGGTGCGGACATCGCCCTCTTCGATGTCGAAGCGGTGGACGAAAAGGGCGAACGCTGCCCGACCTTTCAACAACGCGTGGATTTCACAGTCGACGGCCCCGGTGTGTGGCGCGGCGGGTACAACAGCGGCAAGATCGACACCATCAATCATCCGTACCTCGACCTCGAAGCGGGCATCAACCGCGTCGCTGTCCGCGCGACGCGCACCGCAGGGACGATCGCAGTACGTGCGACTGCGCCGGATCTACGCGCAGGCGAAGCGAGCGTGGATTCCCGGGCATTCGCGGTGAACGATGGCGCGGCTGCAATCGCGCCCGCCTGGCCGAAAGCTCGACTACCCAAGGTCGCTCCTGTCCGCGCCTTTGAAGTCTCCTCAACCGTATCGAAGCCAGTCGGCGAGCGCGGCAAAGAGCTGCCGATGGTCGGGCGGTTCACGAAGACCTTTAACTACTCCGGACCGACCGGCACGATCGTGCATGTCGAGACCGGCGCGCGCGACGGAAAGCGGATTTACGTGGATGTGCCCGCGGCGTTTGCCGCGCTGCCGGCGCCGCTGGTTGGCGCCGACTGGGTGCAGACTGCGAATCTGGAAAGCCGGTTTCATGCGGTGGATCTGATGCAGCTTTCGATTGTCGCCGGTTCGACTGTATTCATCGCGCATGACGACGGCCTGCCGCGTCCTCCGTGGCTGACGGATAAGTTTCGCAGTACTGAACATCGCCTCGAAATCGCGGGACGGAAGATGACGGTGTTCCAATATCGCGCCGCTGCTGAAGAGGCTCTGACCCTCGGTGCGAACTCGGAGATGTCGCCGACGTCCACGCCCGAATCGGACGCGGCCATGTACATTGTGTTCGTGCAGGGCGCCGCGCCGGCTCCATAACACCACGCGATGAAACTCTCTCTGAGCGCAGCGTGTTTCGTTTTGCTGGCGGTCCGGCTTCTCGCGGCTGCGCAGCCCGGCACGCCGGGACTCACGCTCTGGTATGACCAGCCCGCGCGCCAATGGGAAGACGCGTTACCGCTCGGCAACGGCCGGCTCGCGGCGATGGTTTTCGGCGGCGTGCATCAGGAAAAGTTTTCGTTGAATGAGGACACGCTCACCTCCGGCGAGCCGCCCTCCGATCTGCGCTCGCTCGATATCACGAAGGATTTCGATCACGTCACCGGACTCATCCGCGCAGGCAAAAACGCGGAGGCCGACGCGTACGTCACCAAACAGTGGCTCGGTCGAAATCAGCCGTGTTACCAGCCGCTCGGCGATTTGGTGATCGATTTCTCAGCGAACGCAAAGAGCGGTGGCGTTGAGCAGGGCGGGGCGGTCACGGACTATCGCCGCTGGCTCGACATCGCGAATGCCACCAGCGGTGTGAGCTTCCGGCGTGGCGACGTCGAGTTCACGCGCGAGGTATTTGTCAGTCATCCGGATCAGGTCATCGTCATCCGGCTCCGCGCCAGCCGGCCGGGCGCGCTTGTATTCAAATCGTCGTTCACCTCTCCGCATCCAACAGCAAAGGCGAGTGCGTCCGCGGGAGAGCTTGTGCTCCGCGGTCAGCTTCCCGGTTACGTTGGTCGGCGTGAGCTGAAGCTGGTTGAGCAATGGGGTGATCAATGGAAATACCCGGAAAATTTTGAGGCCGATGGACGACGCAAGCCACACGCGGCGCAGGTGCTTTATGGCGCGGATATCGAGGGGAAAGGCATGTTCTTCGAGGGACGGCTCGCATTGAAAACCGATGGCAAAGTTTCTGCCGATGGCGGTATTCTTCGAGTCGAAGGCGCGAGCGAGGCGGTTTTGTTGGTGAGCGCTGCGAGTAGTTTCAATGGCTACGACAAAAGCCCCAGCCGTGAAGGCGTGGACCCTGCGCGACGCACTACCAAGGATCTGCGAGCTGCGAGCGGGCGTAGTTTCGACGAGCTGCGCGCGCGGCATGTCGCTGACTATCGCGCGCTGTTTGATCGCGTCGCGCTCACGTTCGCGGGCGATCCAGCGAAGGAATTGTTGCCGACGGATGCGAGGATCGCGGCGTTTCGTGAGTCGGGCGATCCTGCGCTGGCGGCTCTCTGCTTTCAATTTGGCCGCTACCTGCTGATCGCCGGTTCGCGCGCCGGCACGCAGCCGTTGAATCTACAGGGCAAGTGGAACGACAAGGTCATTCCGCCGTGGGCGTCGAGCTACACAGTGAACATCAACACGCAGATGAACTACTGGCCGGCCGAGGTCACGAACCTCTCCGAGCTGCATGAGCCGCTTTTTCAGATGCTCCGCGAACTCGCCGTCAACGGAGCACTCACGGCGCGTAACATGTACCATCGCCGCGGCTGGGTCGCGCATCATAACACCTCGCTCTGGCGCGACAGCTATCCCGTCGATGGCACGGCGCGCGCGGCATTTTGGAATCTCACCGCCGGTTGGTTTAGCAGCCACCTGTGGGAACGCTGGCTGTTCACGGGGGATAAAAAATTTCTCGCGGACGATGCTTATCCGCTGATGAAAGGCGCCGCGGAGTTTTATGCGGACTGGCTGGCGGAGGACGCCGACGGTGCATTGGTGACGCCGGTTAGCACGTCACCGGAAAATAACTTCACCGCGCCTGATGGTCGAAACGCTGCGGTAGGCGCCGGGGCAACGATGGATCTGGCGATCATCCGCGAGCTGTTCACGCGCACGATCGAGGCGGCGGAACTGCTCGGGCGGGATACTGAGCTTGTGAAGGAGCTTCGCTCGAAGCTCGCGCGCCTGGCGCCGTACCGCGTCGGCGTGCGCGGCCAGTTGCAGGAGTGGCGCGCGGATTATAGAGAGCCGGAACCGAATCACCGGCATCTCTCGCATCTCTACGGTTTGCATCCGGGCAATCAGATTAGCCCCGAGGCGACGCCCGAGCTTTTCCGCGCAGTGGCGCGTACACTGGAGCTACGCGGTGACGAGGCAACCGGCTGGTCCATGGGGTGGAAGATCAATTTCTGGGCGCGCATGCTCGACGGCGATCACGCGTACAAGATCGTGCGCAACCTCTTCACGCTTGTCGGCACCAGTGAAACGACAATGAGCGGCGGCGGGCTCTATCGAAACATGTTCGACGCGCATCCCCCGTTTCAGATCGATGGGAACTTCGGATACACTGCGGGCGTGGCCGAGATGCTCGTGCAGAGCCACGCGGGTGTGCTGCATCTCTTGCCAGCGCTTCCGTCGGCATGGCCGAGCGGTTCGGTCAAAGGTTTGAAGGCGCGCGGTGGCTTCGAAGTCGATCTCGCGTGGGCGAATGGGCGGCTGACGGCGGCGACGATCCGCTCCTCGCTCGGTGGAAATTGTCGTGTGCGTACCTACGAACCGGTGACTGTGAAAGTGGACGACGGAACGCTCATCGACGCCCGCTCAGTCAGCGGTGAAAATCCCAATTTGTTTTATCGGACGGTCGCGGCCGGAACGCCTCAGATCGCCGCGGGCGCTGCCCTGCCTGAGGTCGTGCTGCGACCAGCGCACACCGTCGATTTCGAAAGCAAACCCGGCGGGATCTATACGCTGACGCCGTGAATCCATTTAACCGTACCGACCGATCACTACTCCCATGAATAAACGACTGATATTGGCCGCTTCCTTCTGCCTGCTCGCTAGTGTGGCGAGCGCGAAAATCGATTTCGGCCCGTGGCCTGAAGGCAAATCGCCGCAGGAAATCGGAAAGCGCGTCTCGCAGCGTTTCCTCGATGTGCCTCATCAAAACTTCGGCCGTCCCGGTAGGCCCGATCGCATCACCTATCCGGAAGTCTGCACCTGGTGGGGAGCGCTGGCGTTCGCCAAAGCGTCGAG
>CAMLSH010000381.1 GCA_946482625.1 uncultured Opitutaceae bacterium | reverse complement strand
GTCCAGCCATCCGCGGTCCGCGTATAAAACGCCCGCTCATGGTGCCGGAATGCGCCCTCCCGCCAGAACTCGAAATGATCCGGCACCAGCCGGAAACCCGACCAATGCGGCGGCCGGGGCACCGCACCGCCACCATACTGCGCCGCCGCCCATGCCACGGCCGCTTCCAGCGCGTACCGATGCCCCATCGGACGCGATTGCCGCGACGCCCAAGCGCCCAGCTGGCTCAATCTCGGCCGCGTCGCGAAATACTCATCCGCCTCCTCCGGCGGCACCGGGATCACCGCGCCGTCGATCCGAACCTGGCGGCTCAATGGCGCCCAGTGAAAACACAACGCCGCCCGCGGATTCTCCTCCAGATCGTGCGCCTTCGGGCTTGTCAGATTCGTGTAGAAAACAAATCCGCTCTCGTCGAAACGCTTGAGCAACACCATGCGCACCGCCGGACGCCCGCCCTTGTCCGCCGTTGCGAGCGACATCGCTGATGCATCCGCGATCCCCGCGTGGCTCTTCGCCTCGGCGTACCAGTTCGCGAAGAGTTGGAGCGGTGGCTGCACGGCATTACTCCTCGTACTCGGCCCAACTGGTCGCCGTCTCGTGCATCCGGATTCTGCGTACACGCACCCGTCGCCTCAACGAATCCGGAGCGGTCTCGAGCGCAGACTGCATCTTTTTAAACACGAGCCGGGCCATCAACTCACTCGTGGGATCTTGATTCTCGAAAGGCACGACACGTTCGTACGCGTCCCGGTAGAGCGAAAAATGCGCGTCAGCTGTGTTCAGGCACATCGCGTGGTCGAACGTCTCGATGAACTCACCGATCAACGCGCCCACTTGCTTGAAGTCGCACACCATGTCGTTGGCATCGAGCTCGCCGGCCTCGACCACGACCTCGATCCGCCGGCTATGACCGTGCGGGAACCGACACTTGCCGGGATGTTTCGAGAGGATGTGACCGTTCTCGACGGAGAAGACTTTGCAGATACGAAAAGGCATGACGGGAGCTGCGCGCGGCGGACGGCGTTTTCAAACGCGCCAGAGCTGCAACGTGCGGAGATAGTTGGTGCGTTCGAATGCGTCCGGATTGGGGCAATGCTTGAGGCTCAGGCTGCCGCGCATTTGGTCCAGCGACCGGTAATCCTGCTCCTCCATGAACTGCTTCAGTTCGCGGACGAGCACGGCGAGATACTCCGGCCCTTTCTTCAACAGGCACGACACCACTTGCACAGCCGTCGCGCCGGCCATCAAGGCCTTCACGGCATCCGTGTAACTGTGCACCCCGCCACCCACCACGATCGGCAGCGGCACACGCCCGGCCAGAATTGCGGTCCAGTGCAACCGCATCTGCAGCTCCGCTGGGCTCGACAGCTCAAGCCTCGCGCGCACCTCCAGATTCTCCACATCGAAATCCGGTTGATAAAACCGGTTGAACAAAATCAGCGCATCCGCGCCGATACCGTGCAGTTGGCCGGCAAGGTGCGGCAGGGAGGAATAAAACGGCGACAGTTTCACCGCGACCGGGATTTTCACCGCGGCTTTCACGCTCTGCACCACCTTGAGCAGTCGTGATTCCACCTCAATCCCGGGCACGCCCGGATCAGATGGGAGGAAATAAATGTTCAACTCCAGCGCGGCCGCACCGGCTTCTTGAATACGCTTCGCATAATCCACCCAGCCGCCCGGATGTGAGCCATTGAGCGAAGCGATCACCGGGATCGCCACCGCCTTTTTGATGCGCGCGATCTGCTCCAGATACTGCTCGGGGCCAAACACGAACTCGCTCGGCGCCGGGAAGAACGAGGCGGCTTCCGAAAAGCCCTCCTCCACGCTTTCGCGAAAGAGCTGATGAGCGATCCCTTCCTGCAGAATCTGCTCCTCGAACAGCGAATGCATCACGATCGCCGGCGCGCCGGCATCTTCGAGACGGCGCACCTGATCCAGATTGTCGCAGAGGGGCGAAGCGCCCGGAATGATCGGGTGCGCAAGATTCAATCCGAGGTAGCTAGTGGTGAGATTCATGGCGTAGCCGCGGCGGATGCCGGGTTGGAGGTTGCATCCTTGGGTTTATCCGCCGCCGCGCCGTTCTGAACGCGCTGCGTGTCGGCAAGTTTTTGATACAAAGCGAAGCGCCGGCGCACCTGAGCCTGCGCAGCGGTCTCCGCCTCCTGGGCGCGGGCCGCGTCGGACTGGGCGAGCAGGCGGTAGCGCAGCTCGTTGCGGGTGAAGTTCGTGAGATCCGTCTTCGGCGGCGATGAATCCAGCTGGAGCGGATTCTCGTTCCGCTCGGCGCGCCTTGGATCGTAGCGATAAAGCGGCCAGTAGCCGGTATCGACCGCGAGCTTCTGCTGCTCGACGCCGAGCCGCAGATCGTAGCCGTGCGCCACGCAATGCGAGTACGCGATCACGAGCGCGGGACCTGGATAGGCCTCCGCTTCCCGCAACGCCGTCACCGCCTGGCCGTCGCGCGCTCCGAGGGCGATTCCGGCGACGTAGACCGAGCCATAACTCATCGCCATCAGCCCGAGGTCCTTTTTCGCGAGCATCTTTCCGCTCGCGGCAAATTTCGCGGTCGCACCCAGCGGGGTCGACTTCGAGCACTGGCCGCCGGTGTTGGAGTAAACCTCCGTATCGAGCACGAGAATTTTAACCGGATGCCCGCTCGCGAGCACATGATCGAGACCGCCGTAACCGATGTCGTAGGCCCAGCCGTCACCGCCGAGAATCCAGAGACTCTTCTGCACGAGGTGATCGGCCAATTCACCGAGCTCCTTCGCCAGCGGCGCATTCACGCCGGTCAGTTTCTCGCGCAGCTGCGACACCCGCACGCGTTGGTCGTAAATGCCCGTCTCGGTGCTCTGATCGGCATCGAGCAACGCCCGCACCCGATCGGGTCCGACGATGTCCGAAACCGACTCCAACGCCGTCTTCGCCCTCGCGGCATAACCGTCGAGCGCCAGACGCAAACCGAGCCCGTACTCGGCGTTGTCTTCGAAGAGCGAGTTGCTCCACGCCGGTCCGCGATTGTTCGCGTCCCGCGTGTAAGGCGTCGTTGGCAGATTTCCGCCGTAGATTGACGAACAGCCCGTGGCATTCGCCACCACGAGTCGGTCTCCGAACAACTGCGTCAGCAGTTTCACGTACGGCGTCTCGCCGCAACCCGCGCACGCACCGGAGAACTCGAACAACGGCTCGAGGAACTGCGTGTGCTTTGGATCCGTCTTCAGCGTCGCGCGGTCCGGCGGCGCGATCTTCAGGAAGAAATCGAAGTTCGCCTTCTCCTGCTCCACGAGCGGCGCCTGCGGCTCCATCATCAGCGCCTTCTTCTTCGGGTTCGCCTTGTCCTTCGCCGGGCAGACCTGGGCGCACAACTGGCAACCCGTGCAATCCTCGGCCGCGACCTGAATCGTGTATTTGTTATCCGGATAATCCTTGGATCGAAAATCCGTCGAGTGGAAGCCCGCCGGCGCCCCCTCAAGCGCGCTCGCAGGATAAAACTTCGCGCGGATAGCGGCGTGCGGGCAGTACTCCACGCACTTGTTGCACTGGATGCACAGCGTCGCGTCCCAGACCGGAATCTCGACGGCCAGACTGCGCTTCTCGAAACGGGAGGTTCCCGTCGGGAAAGTTCCATCCGGCGGGAACGCGCTGACCGGGAGACGATCGCCGAGACCCGCAAGCATCACCGAGGTGACGCGATTGAAAAACTCCGGCGCATCCGTCGGCAGGACCGCCTTCGCCATTTCGGCGCCATCTTCCGCGACCGGGGGAATGATTACCTCGTGCAACGCCGCGAGGGCGCTGTCCACGCCTGCGATGTTCTTGCGAACGGTCTCCGGCCCCTGACGCCCGTAACTCTTCTCGATGGCGCTCTTGATCTTCGTGATCGCCTGATCGACCGGCAGAATCTTCGAAAGCGCGAAGAAGCACACCTGCATGACTGTGTTGATGCGACCGCCGAGCCCTGCCTCACGCGCCACTGCAGCGGCGTCGATGGCGTAGACCTTGAGCCCTTTGGAGCGGATCTGCGCCTTGGTCTCCGCGGAAAGTTTGGACCAAAGCGTCGCCGCAC
>CAMLSH010000380.1 GCA_946482625.1 uncultured Opitutaceae bacterium | reverse complement strand
CTCTCGGTTGCCGTCTACAATCACTACAAGCGCCTCATGTTCGACTCGGCGCAGTCGCCCAAGGACAGCGCGGCGCTTTCGCCCGAGTTCAACGATGTCGAGGTGGAGAAGAGCAATATCCTGCTCGTCGGTCCGACCGGTTCCGGCAAGACGCTGCTCGCCCGCACGCTCGCGAAGATTCTCGACGTGCCTTTCGCTATTTCCGACGCGACCACGCTCACGGAAGCCGGCTATGTCGGCGAGGACGTGGAGAACGTTGTTCTGCGTCTCCTTCAGTCCGCGAATTACGACGTGAAGAAGGCCGAGTGTGGCATCATCTACATCGACGAGATCGATAAGATCGGCCGCAAAACGGAAAATGTTTCCATCACGCGCGACGTTTCCGGCGAAGGCGTTCAGCAGGCGCTCCTAAAAATTCTCGAAGGCACGGTTTGCAACGTTCCTCCTCAAGGCGGCCGCAAGCATCCGAATCAGGAATACGTGCAGGTTAACACGGCCAACATTCTTTTCATCTGCGGTGGCGCCTTCGTCGGTCTCGATCAGATCGTACAACGCCGTCAGGGCCAGCGCAGCGTCGGTTATTCGGCGATCAAAACGCAGAACGACGTCGCGCTGAGTCCGGAGGCGATGATGAAGTCGCTCGCGCCGGAAGATCTTATCCGCTTCGGCATGATCCCGGAGTTCATCGGACGTCTCCCAGTCGTATCGGTCCTCGATCAGCTTCAGGTCGCTGACCTCGAGAAGATTTTGCTCCGCACCAAGAACGCGATCGTGAAGCAGTACGCGAAGTTGTTCGCGATGGACGGCGTCCGTCTCCGTTTCACCTCGGACGCGATCAAGGCGATCGCGTTGAAAGCGATCGAGCTCAAGACCGGCGCGCGCGCGCTCCGCTCGATCATCGAAAGTCTGATGCTCGAAGTGATGTACGAGCTGCCGCAGCGCGACGACATCAGCGAAGTCGTCATCGATTCGTCCGTGGTCGCCGGCAAGCGCAAGCCCACGCTCAAACGCATTCCCAAGAGCGAAAGCACGCAGGACGCGGCTTGAGTGTGGCCTGAGGCGAGGACGATTTCTCGGCTGGATTTTGAAGCCCGACTTTTGAGTCGGGCTTTTGGTTTGGGTGGCCATTTGGATGAAGGAGATGAATTGCCGCTTGACGTCCTACGTTTGTAGGAGTGTCGTCCTACAAACGTAGGACGTATGCCTCCAAAAATATCCAGCGCGGAGTGGGAAGTCATGAATGTCGTGTGGGATCGTAGTCCGATCACGGCCGGGGAGGTTTTCTCCGCGCTACCGAACGACAAGGCGTGGGCGCAGAAAACGGTGAACACGTTTCTCGCGCGGCTCGTCGAAAAGGGAGTCTTGGGCGTGACCAAGGACGGCAAGGCCAACGTGTATCGCCCGCTGCTCGCTCGTGAGGATTGCGTGGGGGTGGAAAGCGACTCGTTCCTCCAGCGCGTGTTTCAAGGTGCGGCTGGGCCGCTAATGATGCATTTCTGCGAACGCGTTGAACTGACCAAGGCGGAAATCGCCGAGCTCGAACAGCTGCTCAAGGCGAAGAAAGGAAAGAAATGAATGCGGACGACTGGGCTGCGACGCTCCTCGAGCATTCGTGGCGGGCGAGCTGGCTGATTGTGACGTTGTTCGGACTGCGCTTGGTGGCCAGGCACTGGATACCGGCGCGGTTTTTCTTTCTGGGTTGGCTGATCGTGGCGGTTCACCTGCTTTTGCCCGCGGGGATTTCGACGCGCTGGAGTCCGTACAATTTTGCGAGGGAGGCGGTACCCACCGCGGTTTTAGCGGAGTCGCTCGTCGCCAACGACGAACTGTCGGGGATTCCGTCCGCGAATTCAATGAACGGGTCCGAGAAGACGGCCTTGGCGAGCGATCCAGCCGCAGACTCTGGTCACGACCGACGGGGGATTCGATATGAAGGCGTGTTGGTGGCTGTATGGGGATTTGGCGTGGTGGGGCTGGTGCTCGCGCGAGTCGCTGGAGGTGTCGTTTTTCGCCGCCGGTTGCGCGCAGCGCGGCGCGGTCGCGATGAGCAACTCGATGCGGAGTTACAGGCCTGCGCGCATGAACTTGGGCTTCGGCGCGTGCCGCTGGTGATGATTACTGGGGCCGTGGAGGCGCCGGCGATTTTTGGAATTTTCCGGCCCACGCTGCTCTTTCCTCCCCAATTTTCGGGTACGTTTTCGCTGCCGGAGCTGCGGCTGATGATTCTGCATGAGCTCGGTCATTGGCGGAGGCGCGATGTCGCGGCCAACGCGCTGCTGCAGGCCGCCCGGATTTTGCACTGGTTCAACCCACTCGTCTGGGTCGCGACGCGACTGGCGCGGCAGGACTGTGAACTGGCTTGCGACGAATTTGTCATGCGGCGCGCGTCTTCTGCAGAGACGCATACGTACGGTGCCACCCTCCTGAAGGTCCTGGGAGTGGTGCGCGGACAGAACCGATCCCCGCAGGTGCTGGGGATTCTCGAAAACAAACAACAACTCAAAAGGAGAATTCAGATGATCGTGAATTATCGGACCTCGACCGTCGGTCGTGTGGTGGCAGGGACGGCTCTGCTCGTCGCGTTAACGTTCGTGGCGGCGACGCGGGAGGCGCGGGCGCAGGATGTTGGAAAGAATGAAGTCTCAGGCGCCATCGCAGGTGGTGGTGAAATAACCACGAAGGCGCCGGCTCCGTGGTTTAAGAATGGCAGCAAGACGGATGCATACGTGGTGGGTAGCGATCCTACTCAATCACATGTGAAACCTATCAGTGCGTACATAAAATCGATCGAGCCGGAGATCGATGGCTTTGGCGGAATGATGCAGACCTTTTCTGCCGAGGATTATGTGGCAAACGCGTGCGACTTTCAGCGTGGGTTAAGAGCGAGAACGTCAAAGGCACCGCGAATGTTTGGATGCGGGTAGATGGGCCGGGCAGCGGTTCTGGGCAGTCGCTTCAGTTCGATAATATGAAGGGGCGTGAGGTGGTTGGAACCACGGGATGGACGCAGCATTCCGTCGTGTTGGATGTGCCCGCTGAAGCGCTGGCGATTGCGATGGGGTTCTTCGTATCGGGTACGGGGCATGCGTGGTTCAACAACGCAAGCTTTGAGGTCGTGGGGACCGACGTGCCTTCCACGAACATCAAGACGAATGTCGCCGAGGCCGCGCGTAAGAGGCCGAGGGCACCCCAGAATCTCGATTTCGGCGGAAGCGCCGAAAAGTGATTTTTCGAGAGACGCGCGAGGGCGGTTACCAGTGGTGGTAATCGCCTTCTTCGAGGGAGAGGGCGAAGGCGACGAGGAGTTGGACGCAGTTTTCTACGTCTTGCAGGTCCACGAGTTCGCTCGGGGTGTGCATGTAGCGGAGGGGAATTGAAATCAGTCCCGTCGCCACTCCGGCGCGGCCGACTTGGATGGCGCGGGCGTCCGTGCCGGTGGGGCGCGGGTCGGCTTCGATCTGGTAGGGGATTTTCAACTTCTTCGCACACTTCTCCAGGCGCTCGAAAACCTTGGGGTTGATGTTCGCGCCGCGGCAGAGGATGGGACCGCCACCGAGCTTGGTTTCGCCGTATTTGCGGTTATCGCAATCGGGGTGGTCGGTCGCGTGGCCGACGTCGACCGCGATGGCGATGTGCGGATTCACCGCGTAAACGGCAGTGGTCGCGCCGCGGACGCCGATTTCTTCCTGAGCCGTGGCGACGGAGACGACTTTGGCGGCGAGTTTTTTTTTCTCTTTGGCGAGGCGTACCAAGGTTTCACCGACGGCGTAGGCGCCGACTTTGTTGTCGAAAGCGCGGGCGGCGCCGATGGTGCCGTGGATGAGCTCGAAGCCGTGATCGTAGGTGGCGACGTCACCGATGGAGACGCGGGCAAGGGCTTCCTTTTTCGAGCGCGCGCCGATATCGATCCAGATCTCGTGAATCTCGGGAGCCTTCTTGCGGTCGGCTTCTTCCATGAGGTGGATGGCGCGTTTGCCGGTGACGCCTTTGACGGGACCGTTGGCGGTTTGGATGATGACGCGGCGGCCGGAAATCATGACGCGGTCGTGGCCGCCGATGGTATCGAAATAGAGGAAGCCATCTTTGTTGGCGAAGGTGATGATGAGGCCGAGTTCGTCCATGTG
>CAMLSH010000379.1 GCA_946482625.1 uncultured Opitutaceae bacterium | reverse complement strand
CGCCGTCGCCGACTTTGACGAGGATGAAGTTGGCGACGCTGGGGACGTATTCGAGATTCAGTGACTTGAAGCCGGTTTCGAGCTGCGCGAGGCCCTCGCGGTTTTTGCGGGCACAGTCGGCGGCGAAGGTTTTGTCGTCGAGCGCGGCGATGGCGGCGGCCTGGCCGATGGCGTTGACGTTAAATGGCTGGCGGACGCGGTTGAGCAGGGCGGCGAACTCGGCGCTGGCGTAGCCATAGCCGACGCGGAGGGAAGCGAGGCCGTAGATTTTTGAGAAAGTGCGCAGGCAGATGACCTTGCGGCCCTCGGCGATGAGCGGGCGGAGGTCGGGCGGGTTTTCGACAAACTCGGCGTAAGCTTCGTCGTAGGCGAAGACGACGTGGGGAGGGAGGGCGCGGACGAAGGCGAAGATCTCGTCCTGGGTGTTGGCGGTGCCGGTGGGGTTGTTGGGACTCGGGAGGAAAACGAGCTTGGTGGCGGGCGTGACCGCTTCGAGGAGTTCGCCGAGGTCGTGGCGATGTTTGTTGAGCGGGACTTCGACGGGGGTGGCACCGAAGAGGAGCGTGACGAGTTTGTAGACGACGAAGGCGGGATTGCCCATGACGACCTCGTCGCCGGGGCCGAGGAGGGCGTGGCCGAGGAGTTCGAGGATTTCGTTGGAGCCGTTGCCGATGACGAGCTGGTCGGGCTGCAGGCCGTAGGCGGCGGCGAGTTTCTGGCGAAGGACAAAGCATCCACCGTCGGGATACAGCTCGGCTTGGGAAAGGGCGCGGGTGGCGGCGGCGATGGCTTTCGGCGACGGGCCGAAGGGGTTTTCGTTGGAGGCGAGTTTGACGATCGTGGCAGGATCGAGGCCGAGTTCGCGGGCGACGTCTTCGATGGGTTTGCCGGGCTCGTAGACGGGCTGCTTGAGGACGGAGGGTTTGACGAGCTGCTGGAGGGTCATGGCAGAAGGAGCGTGAAAGCGGGCGGTGGTGAGGTGAATCGCAAAGACGCGAAGACGCTAAGGTAGGAGCGAAGGGAGATTTTTAGGTTTCGGAATTTTTAACCGCGGAGGACGCGGAGAGCGGAGAGAGTTTTTATCTTGGCTCGGAGCTTTGCGTCTTCGCGTCTTTGCGCTTCAAAAATTTCTCGGGAGAACGTGCGAGGTTAGTTGGGCTGTTTGAGAATGAGGCAGACGTTGCTGCCGCCGAAGCCGCTGCTATTTTTGAGGATCGTGCGGGGAGCGCGGGTGAGACTTTCGCGGGGGAGGTCGAGGCCGGCGCAGGCGGGGTCGAGGTCGGTGAGGTGGGCGTTGCCGGGGATAAAACCTTCTTTCATCGCGAGGGCGCAGAAGGCGGTTTCCATGGCGCCGGCCATGGAGAGGCCGTGGCCGGTGAGGCCTTTGGTGCTGCTCACGACGGGGCGGTGGCCGGTGGTGGTGAAGATCTCGCGGAGGGCGAGGGCTTCGGCGGCGTCACCGACGGGCGTGGAGGTTGCGTGGGCGTTGACGTAGTCGATTTCTGAGGACGCGACGCGGGCGTCGGCGAGGGCTCGGGTGATAGCGGATCGGAGGCCGGCGCCGTCTGGGCGTGGGGCGGCGACGTTGTAGCCGTCGGAGGCCTGACCCCAGCCGGCGAGCGTGGCGTAGATCGGGGCGCCGCGGCGGAGGGCGGTCTCGCGTTCTTCGACGATCAAGACGACTGCGCCGCCGGTGCCGACGAAGCCGTCGCGGGCTTTGTCGAAGGGGCGCGAGGCGGTGGCGGGGTTGGCGTTGGTCGAGAGCGCGCGCATGGCGGCGAAGGGGAGGACGGTCTCGGCGTTGAGCTCCTCGGCGCCGACGACGATCATGCGTTGCTGGCGGCCGAGGCGGATTTCGTCGCAGGCGTAGCCGAGCGCGTGGGTCGAGGAGGCGCAGGCGGAGACGAAGCCGGTGACGGGGCCGGCGATGCGGTAGTGCGCGGCGAGGTTGAAATTGAGGGTGCCGGCGATGGACGAGACGACGCCCATCGGGTGGCCGCGGTCGAAGTTAACGGCGGTCGATTGGGCGAGGTAGTGATGGAGGAGGAAGGCGGAGCCGGCGGAGGCGCAGAAGAGGCCGGTTTGTCCATCGGTGAGATCGGCAGGAGTGAGACCCGCGTCGGCGAGGGCTTGTTCGAGGGCGCAGAAGGCATAGACGCCGTGCGGCGCGAGGCCGCGGAGGGTTTCGCGCGGGATGTCGTATCCGGTGGGCCATGACCATTCGCGCGAGCTGGGCGAGGAGACATCGAAGCCGCGGACGGGGGCGGCGACTTTGACGGCGAGGTTGGAGTTTCCGCAGAAATCGAAGAGCGTCATCCCGTGGAGGCCTTCGCGGAGGCTGCGGGAAACGGCGGCGCGGTCGTTGCCGATGCTGGTGATAAAACCGAGGCCGGTGATGACAGCGGTGCGGGACATGCGCGCGAGGTGGCGGAGGCGTTAACGCGCGGGGCGTGCGGCGAGTTTGGCGCGGACGAAGGCGCGGAGTTCGGCGACGGTGCTGACCTGCATGATTTCGGCGTTGGAGATTTTTACGTCGAAGAGGTCTTCGAGAAAGAAAACGGTTTCGGCGATGGCGAGGGAGTCGAAGCCGAGGTCGGCCATGAGCTTTGCGGAATCGGCGAGCGGCTGGCCGGCGGGCGGGGCTACGTAGCGGGGGATGAAGTCGCGCACCACGGCGAGGACGACGGTATCGACGGCTGCGGCGTCGCCGGAGGTTTGAAAGCGCGCATAGGCGTCACGGACTTCGCCGGGAAATCTCGCGAGGGGATCGTGCGGACGGCGTGGGCTGGAGGAAGGGTCGGACGGCGCGGACATGAATAGGGGGATGACGGTACCGGCGTTTACCGGGGCGACAAGCTTGGGACTCGGGCGGGTTAAGTGTGAAGGCGGCGGATGGCGGCGAGGTAGCGCGCGATGCCGGAGGATTCTTCGTACGCGGGGGAAAAGGGACGGAGAAAACGTTCGGGGTTTGCGCTGGCTTCAACGAGGAGCGAGGCGAGCGTTTCGGGTGTGCCGGGGTCAAAGCGGCAGCGCGCGTCGGGTACGATTTCGCGGTAGGAGGACCGGTCGGAGACGAGAATTGGGCAACCCACGGCCATCGCTTCCACTGGAGGGTAGCCGAATCCTTCGTGCAGCGACGGGGAGACGAAGAGGGTGGCAGCCGAGTAGAGCGCGGGCATATCGGCCTCGGCGACGTAGCCGGGCATCAAGACGGAGCCTGGCAAGCAACCGGCGCGGTCGATTTCGCCATGCACGTCGCAGGGGTTTAAGCCGGATTGCAGCGAAGGGATCTTGCCGATCAGCACCAAGGGAGGGATCGGTGCGCGGGCGGCGGCGAGCGCGTGCGCGCGGATCAAGTATTCCACGTTCTTGTACCGGCTGTAGCCGCCGACGTAGAGAATGAAGCGGGAGGGGAGTCCGAGTCTCTGGCGAAGCGCCTCGATGGCGGCGGAAGCGGGCCGGCGATAGGAAGCATCTATCCAGTTCTCCAATACATCGGGCCGGCGGTCGCCGCCGAGGTGCTGTCCCAGTTCATCGGCGGCGAAGTGCGAGATCGTGGCCCAGACGCCGGCGTTTTTCGCGTAGCGAATGCATTGGCGGCGAAAGAAGCGGCGGATGGCGCTGCCTGCGCTAACGCGGTCTATTTCCGGAAGAGCGTCGTGCGTGATGGCGAGCCGGTGGCGCGGATGACAGAGCGACCAGAAGTCGCTCGGCGTGATAAAAATCGAACGGGGATCGAGGCGCCGGGCGATGTTTCCCAAGGCGAAGCCGGTGAAAATCTCGGAGATAATCGGCCGGGAGCGCGGGAGTTTTCGCGGAGTGACGGTGACGGTGACTTGGGGCGGAATTTCCTCCAGGCGGGTTCTCTCGGGAACGAGCAGGTGTATCGGATATCCGGAGTCGGCGCGCGCGAGGCCGTTGAGCAGGCGGTAGACGTACGCCGGTTTACCGCCATCGGTGTAGGCGAGGGCGGTTCCGGAAATGACCAAGGGCGGTAACGGAGCTCCTGAGCCGGTCCGCTTATCCAAAGGCGAAGACATAGGACCGGTCGCGGAGCGACGCGTTACTTCAAGGCGGCGGCGATGCGGTCGAGCGCTTTTTCGACGTTTTCGCGGCTGTTGAAGGCG
>CAMLSH010000378.1 GCA_946482625.1 uncultured Opitutaceae bacterium | reverse complement strand
TCCCTATGAATACTACACCCGGTTCAGGTCGTTTCTTCTCCGCGGTTCGCGCGTTTGTTCTTCTGTCGGTTCTGTCGTTGTCGGTCGGCGTTGCTTCGCTGTCGGCGTTGGATCTCGGCCTTGCCAATGTGAACGCAATCGTCACGCAGGGCGCTGGTCAGAGCACGGTGGTGGATCTCGTCGAAAACCCCGACGGCACGATCTCTCTGGCGGCCGAGCAAAGCGGTTACCTCACCCACTTGGGCAAGTTCACGGGCAGTTTCGATTACGTCGCGACGATCGACTATAACACCGGCAACACGTTCATCGGTGGCGAGGGCGTCATCCGGCTGGCGACGGGCAATCTTTTCGTGTCGGTGCAGATCCTCGAAGTGGGGCTCGACTACCCGCGTCCTTATACCGGCTTCTTGAGAGTTACCCACGGCACCGGTCGTTTCGCCGGCGCCCGGGGGCTCTTCGAAATCACCGGCGTCGACGAGGAGAGCCTCACCGACGGCTTCGTACTGAATGGCCTGATACTTAACGCTGCCCGGTAACGCAGATTGGGCACTCCCTCATCTGGCGAGAGGGCAAAAAAAAGGCCGCTCGAAGCGGCCTGTCACTCATCGACGCGTGAACGTCTTGCTCAGTTCGTCACATCGAACGTGGTGCTGCGTTCGCGGATGGGAAGATACACTTTGTACCACTCTTTCTGCGCGTCGCTACCGGTGTAGTCTTTCAGCGCTTGTTCGCTCGCGAACTCCATGGCGATCGCGTGTGACCGTTCGCCTTGGGCCTTGAGCGTTTTGGTCCAGACGCGGGTGATGCCTTTATAGGCGGAGGGAAGTTTCTGCGCGCCATCCAAGGCGGCCTGGATCTGCTCGGGAGTGGTGTCGGCTTTCCACGAAACCGTGACTACGTGCATGACCGATGCGGGCGCGGTGGCGGATTGGGCGGATGCTGCGGTTGCGGTCAATGCAAGCAGTCCGGCGGCGAGGAGGGTGACTAGGAATTTCTTCATGAGTTTTGATGTCGGTTACGTTTCGCCCGTAGTCGGGCTCCGGAGACAACCTGAGTGAAGCTGCGGAAGCCCACTGAGTTGTCCGGCTGACTAACGAGGCCGGGTTCGGGGAAAAGTCCAGCCCGGGTGCGAAGGATCTCTCGACGAGGCCGGGGAGGGAAACGGCCTTCCCTTGATAACAGGGCGATGACGGTGCACGCTGTCGCGCATGGGGTTGCTGGAATACACGTTTCTCGCGTTCACATCGTTGTTCGTCGTGATCGATCCGCTCGCCACCGCGCCGGTGTTTATCGCGATGACTCATGGAGACGACGCGTTCGTCCGCCGTCGCATGGCGCGTCTGGCCTGTATCGTGGCGGCGGGTGTGTTGCTGCTATTCGCGCTCACCGGACAATGGCTGTTCAAAATCGTGGGTGTCACCCTGCCGGCCTTCCAGATTGCCGGGAGTATTCTCTTGCTGCGGATATCGCTCGATATGCTCTATGCGCGCCGTTCCGCCGCACAGCAGACGGATGAAGAAGTGGAGGCGGGCGTGGCGAAAAACGACATCGCGATCACGCCGCTCGGCGTGCCGATGCTCGCCGGCCCAGGCGCGATCTCCACCGCGTTGATCCTGCTCAGCCAGGCGCATGGAACGGCGCAACACATCGCGCTGTTTGGCTGCGTACTGGCAGTTTGCGCGATCAGTTATCTGATCCTAGCTCTCGCCGCGCAGCACGCGAACCGGTTGAACCCACTCGCGCTGAAGCTAATCACCCGGCTGATGGGGCTGTTGCTGGCCGCGGTGGCGGTGCAGTTCGCGATCAGCGGTCTGGCGCAGACGCCGTTGTTTTCCAAATAGCACCGGAGATTCTGGATACGGGAGCGCGTGCCTGTCGCGACCACCCGGCGTTGCGCGAGACGGTGTCGAAATGCCGGACGTGTCCCGGCTCACTGTTTTCGTCCGGCAGCGGCGGTGGGCGTGAACCAGTACGGCGCGACTTTATCTTTGAAGAGCGACTTGGGGATCATCGCATGAATGCCTTTGGTTCCGTCCACGACTTGGGTGACTTCGAAGTCGATCGCGATGCTGCTCAGGGTCAGAGAGTCGAAGAAATCGAGCCCTTTTCTCTCCTGGAGAAATTCCACGGTGTGGGCGATGGCGGCGTGCGCGGCGACGTCGAGATCCCTGTCCATGCCCATGACGATATAGTGCGAGGCGGTTTCGGCTTCGACGCGTTTGATCGGCCGGTTTTTGTGAAGGAAGAACTGCATGGTGACGGTGTTGCCGCTTTCGAGCGCGGCCATGCCCACCTCGCCGTTTCCCTGCGAGGCGTGTGGATCGCCCGTTTGAAACAGGGCGCCCTCCACCTGGACCGGGAAGTAGATCGTCGAGCCTTTGCCGAGGTGTTTGTTGTCGAAGTTGCCACCGATATCTGGATACGGAGGGCCCGAGGGAAGCTTGCCGCGCTCTTTCACCGGCGAGACCGCCATGCGGCCCTGGAACTGGGCCAGCGGCACCTCGATCGAAGGGGAGAAGGTGGCGACGTTGCGCTCCAGATCGAGCTTGATGACCTTGCTGTAGGGACGAGGAACGAGGTCGGGAATGCCGCCCCGGCCGGGACCGTTTTGGTTAACCCCGAACGTGGTGCGCGACTTGATGTCCAGCACGCGGACTTCGAGCGTGTCGCCGGGCATCGCACCCTCGATGTAGACAGGGCCGGTCATGGATGTGCCGGTTACCGGCTGCTTCATCATCCAGCGTTTCAGTGCGAGCATCTCCTTCACGACGGGCAGATCGAGCGAGACACCGTTATCGATGAAAAATTGCTCCGGGTTTTCATCCTTCATCCCGAACAGGCAGAGCGTGTCGAACTCCACGATCTCGCCGCTCTTGATCTTCAAGACCGGCGGATTGTCGTAGGAAAAAAGGATGACCGTGTTCTCCGGTGTCGATGCGAGATGGTGGTCGGGCTTGATGGTTTCACCAAAGAGCGACGCGGCGAAAATCGGCAGAAGGAACGGACGGACGAGACGGTCGATACGTTTGAGGGAGGAGAAGGCGTGCATAAAAAGAAGCACGACGGACGGAAGAAAAACATTTCATCCGATGCCGGCTGTGCGCGGTACGCCAGCCGGCACCGTGCCATTTCCGGACGGGCATTTCCGCGCGCTGGCATGCGTCCGGCTCGGCGCGCCCGTCGTCTTCGGGCGTATCCGCACACTCAACTCACCTCGTTCTTCACGGTTATGAAATTGTTTTGTTATCGCTCCGCGCTTCTCGCGACCATTGCCGGCGCATGGGCGCTTTCCGTCCACGCACAACCCATCCAGGCCGATCATCACCTCCGCACCATTCCCTCCAATATGGTGTGGGGCTATTTCGCCGCGGACACCGCACCCAAGCTGAAGATCAAAAGCGGCGAGACCGTCCGCATCGACACCGTGAGTCTCGGCGGATTGACCAATGAGAAACCTGAGCAGTTTTTTATCGATCACGGGCTCTCGCTCGATGAGCCGGCGGTGAAGGAAAGTATCGCCATCAAAAAAGAGGTGAAGTCCATCGGCATCAGCGGACACATGATGACGGGCCCGATCTACATCGAGGGCGCGGAGCCGGGCGACACGCTCGAAGTGCGCATCCTCGATATCGCACCGCGTCTGCCTTACGGGATGAATTCCGGCGGACCCGGCCGTGGCGGGCTTCCCGATGTGATTCCCCGGCCCTACTCGAAATACATCCCGCTCGATCTCTCGCGCAACGTGGGGAAGTTCTCCGACAAGATCGAGGTGCCGCTGAAGCCGTTCTTCGGCGTGTACGCGGTCGCGCCCACCGCAGATCGCGGAAAGCTGCCCTCCGGTCCCCCGTATTCGGATATCGGAGGCAACTTCGACAACAAGCACCTGGGCAAGGGATCGACCATCTATCTCCCCGTGCAGGTACCGGGTGCCTTGTTTCACACCGGCGACCCGCACGCCGCGCAGGGCAACGGCGAGGTCAGCATCAGTGCAATCGAGAGCGCCTGCTCGGCGACGATTCAGTTCATCGTCCGCAAGGACATGCGGATCAAGGCGCCTCTGGGCGAGACGCCCACCCACTACATTGTGATGGGGCTCGATGTGGAGCTCAGCCTGGCGATGCGCAAAGC
>CAMLSH010000377.1 GCA_946482625.1 uncultured Opitutaceae bacterium | reverse complement strand
GGGGCGAGTGAGCGGAGTCGAACAGCGCGCCGGGGACGGTACGCTCCGCCTCGGAGTTGGTCAGGTGACGGCGATGTCGATGCGGGGTGAGGGCACCCCGCCTACAACGGGCGCAGCGGAGGCCTGAGCGAGCTCAGGCCCCGCAAAATTTTCGGCGGGCTCAGCGAGTTCGGTGGCTTCGTCTTCGAGGGGGTAGAGGAGGCGGAAGTGGGCGAAGTCGATGACTTCGAATTTGCCGTCGTGGTGTTCGACGATGCCGGTGAGCGATTCCACCCAGTCACCTGAATTCAAATAGTGGATATCGCCGATCATGCGGTCGGCGGCGGTGTGGATGTGGCCGCACATGACGCCGATGCAGCCGCGGCTGCGGGCGAGTTCGGCGATGTGGTCTTCGAAGTTGGAGACGTGGCTGACGGCTTTCTTGACGCGGGCTTTGATGGCTTTGCTGAGGGAGTAGTACTCTTTGCCGCGCCAGGCGCGCCAGCGGTTGTAGAGACGATTGAGGCGCATGAGGGCGCGGTAGCCCCAGTCACCGGCGTAGGCGAGGAAGACGAAATTCTTGGTGATGGTGTCGAAGACATCGCCGTGGAGGACGAGGTATTTGCCGCGTGGAGTTTCGTGGATGAAGTCTTCGACGATCTGGAGATTTTCGAAAGCGATGGGGAGAAACTTGGCGAGGACGTCGTCGTGATTGCCGCGCAGGTAGATGACCTCGGTGTCTTTCTTTTCGAGTTTCTTGAGGATGAGACGGACGAAGCGCGTGTGGGACTTGGGCCAGTAGCCGGTTTTTTTGAGGCGCCAGCCGTCGATGATGTCGCCGTTGAGGATGAGGCGTTCGCAGCGCGTGTGTTTCAGGAAATGATTCACTTCCCTGATTTTGCAGTCGTCCGTCCCGAGGTGGACGTCGGAAATAATGACCGTGCGGACTTTGAGCGGTTTGGGCTCCATCGCGAGCGAGTCTAACAGAGGTGGAGGGCGTGAGGTAGAGGCGTCACTGGAATGTGACGGGTGTTGCGCGAATGTAACGTGTTGGGGGGAATCCGAAGGTTGAAGGCCGAATGCCGAAGGGCGGAGGCGGTGTGAGGGGAATGCGTGCGTGATGGTGTGCGAAGTCCAACCGGCGCGTTAGGGATAACGTGCCCTACTTCGGAAGGCGGAGTCCAAAATCGGGAATCCGGTCACGCGGCGGCGGCGGCGCGGTGGGGGACCATGATACGGAGGCTGCGGGGGCGGACGGTGACTTCGATCAGGGCGGCGGTTTCGTGAGTCTCACCATCGGTGTGGAGGAGGCCGGGGGTGGGGCGTTCGATGCTGAAACAGGGGCCGAGGAGGCGTTGGACGCTGGCGGAGCCGTCGATGGATTTGGTGAAGAGGCGGACGGCGATGGGGAGCGCGTTGAAGAGGTGGATGGCCTTCATCACGGTGATGTTGAGGCGGCCGTCATCCACGGAGGCGCCGGGGGCGATGAAGCAGTCGTTGCCGTATTGGTCGGAGTTCGCGACGGAGATGATAAATGCCTCGGTCGTGATGCTCATGTCGCCGCTGCGGATGATGTATTTTTGGGAGCGGAAGCGGAAGAGCGTGCCGAAGGTGGTGTGGACGTAGGCGGGGAGGCCGCGGTGGGAAAGGCGGTTGAAGCGGTGGCTGATCTCGGCGTCGAAGCCGACGCCCATTGCATTGAAAAAGGGGATACCGTTGGCGAGACCTGTGTCGATGGTGCGGATCTCGCCGTTGAGGAGGTTGCGGAACGCGCCTTTGCCGGGGCCGGGGATGCCGAGGTGACGGCCGAGGCCGTTGCCGGAGCCGCACGGAATGAGGCCGAGGGCGGCGGGGGAATCGATGAGGGCGGCGGCGACTTCGTTCATGGTGCCGTCACCACCGATGGCGACGACGAGTTCGCAACCGTCGTCGATGGCGCGGCGGGCGAGTTCGGTGGCGTGGCGGGGACGCTCGGTCTGGACGAGGTCGGCGTCGAGGCGGTGTTCGGTGATAAAGGCGTGGGCGCGCTCCAAGAGAAGGGGGCTCTTGGCGTTGTGGCCGGACTTCGGGTTGTAGATGAAGCGTGTTTTCACCGGGCGGCGGGAGTCACCTTACTCGGAACGGTCGGAGAGGAAATGGGAGAGGCGTTTTTGTGGGAGGTGACGACGTCGGCGAAATCGCGTTCGAGGTGGTCGAGCACGAAGTCCCAAGAGATACCTTCGGCGGTTTGGCGGGCGGCGGGGCCGAGACGAGCGCGGAGATCGGGCGCGCGGGCGACATTGACGGCGGAATCGAGGAAGGCGGTGCGGTCGCCGAACGGGACGAGCCAGCCGTTTTCGCCGTGGCGGATGAAGCGGGCGGCGGCGGCGTAGTTGAAGGCGACGACGGGGAGGCCGCTGGCCATGGACTCGGTGGTGACGTTGCCGAACGTTTCGGTGAGACTCGGGTAAAGGAAGAGGTCGGCGGCGGCGTAGTGGGCGGCGAGAAGCTCGCGGGAGAGGAAGCCAGTGAAGCGGACGGAGGGGTTTTGGCGGGCGAGTTTTTTGCGGAGCGGGCCATCGCTGACGACGACCAGTTTCGCATCGGGGCGGACGGTGCGGATGGCGGCGTAGGACTCGAAGAGGAGCGGGTAGTTTTTTTCGGCGGCGAGGCGGCTGACGTGGACGATGAGGAGATCGGAGGGTGATGCGCCGAGGGAGGAGCGGAGAGTTTCGGAACGGAGCGCGGGGGTGAAGACGCGGGTATTTACGCCGCGAGACATGAGGCGCATGTCGCGGAAGCCGTCTCGGGTGAGTTCGTCGTTGAGCTCGGTCGTAGGCGAAAGCGTGATACGCGTGCGGTTGTGGAAATGGCGGAGGTAGGCGAGCGCGGGGCGGGTGAGAAAGGCAAAGCCGTAGTGGCGGCTGTAGCTGTGAAAATTGGTGTGGAAGCTGGAGCTGACGGGGAGGCCGAGTTTGCGGGCGGCGAGGAGCGCGGAGTAGCCGAGGGGCCCTTCGGTCGCGATGTGGACGAGGTCGGGGCGTTGCGCGCGCCAGAGGCGGATGAGTTTTCCGCGGGCTGGGAGGCCGAGGCGGAGGAAGGCGTAGCCGGGAATCGGGACTGAGCGGAAGAGCGTTTCGCGATAGAGGCCGTCGATGCGCTCGTGATCGGACGGGCCCTGGCGCGGGCGGAGGACGGTGACGTGGTGGCCGCGGTGCGCGAGACCTTCGACGAGGTGGCTCAGCGTCATGGCGACGCCGTTGATCTCGGGCGGGAAGGTTTCGGTGACGAGGGCGATTTTCAACGGGAGCGGGTGCGGTGTGAGAGCGCGGCGCGGTTTACGTTGAAGGGAGGGCGTGGGCTATGCGGGCGAGGGCGGCAACGGGGAAGTGGCGGAGGAGCGGAGATGTTGCGAAGGCGTAACAAACTGGGCGTAGGAGTAAGTGAAGGAGAAAGCGGAGGAAGGAACAGAAGCCGGAGAGGGTTAACCACTGATGGATTTCGCCAATGGGCGAAATCTTGGGAGTGCGGCTCCGGCTGATCGCCTGCGCGGTTGGGCGGAGGTGTCTGCTAATCGCAGACGGGGGTTTTGGAAGGCGGGGTGGGGCCACTCGCTGGCGCTCGTAGCTACTTCGTGGGGTGAATGCGCGACGGGGGCGTCGCGCCTCGATCGGAGATCAGTCGATGCGGAAGTTTTTGATTTCGATTTTGGACTTCACCGTGCGGAAGCCGAACCAGCCTTCGGTGAGCGGCGATGGGTCGCGATAGGTGAAGAGGACTTCGCCGTCGCGGAGGAACTCGGCCACTCCGTCGCGGGCGCGGAGTTCGATGCGGTAGGTGCGGCCGGGCTCCAGGAGGAATTTTTTATCGCTGAGATCGTGCTCGGGGAGGAGCGGGCGGGCACCGGAGCCGTCGTAGCGGCGGAAGCGGGTCGTGCTGTTCGTGTTGCCGCCGTAGCCGACATAGTAGGTGCGAAGCGAGTCGTAGGTGGCGAAGGCGCCGGTGCGTTTGTGTCCGATGAAGAAGAGGTCGTCGGGATGCGCGGGGGCGGAGGCCATCCAGAAGCAGTTTAGATCGGATACGCGGCCGTCGGCGCGGACCGTGGCTTCGTAGCGGATGGTGACGGGGGCGCGGAGTTTTTCGCGGAACCAGACGGTGCAGCCGGCTTCGTCCTCGATGAGGAG
>CAMLSH010000376.1 GCA_946482625.1 uncultured Opitutaceae bacterium | reverse complement strand
TGTGATGCGTGTTGAAAATCCAGAAATGCGCGTCCGCCGGCAGCGGCACCGTCGCAAACTTCGGTCCACGGCAGTCGATAAAAACCAGATGATCCTTCTTACCGAAGCCCGACACGCCTTGGTCGAGAATCCCGCACGGCACACCGACGAAATTATTCTCCGCGTGTTTGCCGATCTTCACCACCGTCTCGCGATCCGGCCGCTGCGCCGTCGCCTCAAGAAACGCCAGCCCCGAGGCCAGCTCGATCGCCGCGCTGCTGCTCAACCCCGCGCCCGTCGGCAGGTCGGACACCGCCACATAGTCGAACCCTTCCGGTGCTTTCAGTCCGAATACAGGCAACGCCGCGATCACGCCGAGCGGATAGTTGATCCAGGAACGTTTCCCCACCTCCTTCTGCGGCGCGCCAGCCGGCAGCTCCGTAATCTCGCCGGTAAGCTCGCTGAAAAAACGCCGCTTCCCGTCGGTCCGTCGCGCCACGGCGACCCAGACACCGCGGTCGATCGACGCACCGAGCACCGTGCCGCCGTTATAGTCGGTGTGATTCCCGATGAACTCGATACGGCCGGGGGCGCGCGTCACAAACTCGGGCGCGCGGCCAAATGCGTTCTGAAACTGGGCGATGACCTGTTCTTTCATAAAGGGCGAAAAGCCCGGGAAACTCGCGAGCCCTCGTCCCGATGGCGAGACGGTTTTCCAGCCGATGCGTTCGTCACACGACCTTCGGCCCCGCCGCGGGAGGCCGCCCGCCCTCGAATCCCGGTGGCGCCTCGCCACTGCGCCCCTTCACCACCAGTTGCAACAAATGCGCCATCGCATCCACGCGCGTAATACCGCGCTCCGCCGCGAGCTGATCGGCGCGTTTCGCCAATTGCGCCGCCATCGCATCTGCTTGCGCGGGCGCCGCGCCCATCTTGCGACAGAGTGCCACCAGTTGCTCGTGCTCGCTCATGATTTGGCGGCCTCCCACCGCACATCCGCCGGCCCACCCGCCGTCAGACTCAAAACCGTTTCCGCGTCCAACCCCAGCAGCGACACCATCGCCAACCCGATCCAGCCGCCCTCGGTCGAGACAGCCGAACGCACCTCGCCCACCCGTTTTTCGCCGTGAAACAACCCCGCCGGAAGCGCCGAGGGCAGACTCGCCGACACACTTCCGCGCACCCGCACCAGCCGCCGCCGCACCGTCCCCATGGTTTTCAGCCGCGCCATCACCTCCTGCCCGAGATAACAGCCTTTCGTGTAGGAAATCGCGTCATTCTCCAGCCCTGCCTCGTTCGGCAGATCGCCCGGCCCGACATCCTGCGGAACCGCCGGAATCCCCGCTTCCATGCGCGCACGTTCCAGTTCCTCGGCAGAGACTTCTTCGACCTCGCCTCCGGGCAGAGCTATTCCCACCGGCTTCAACCACTCCCAACTCGCCCCACTGGTTCGCCGCCCCGCCCAAATCCAGCCCGGCGCGCCCGCTAACCACGCGTCGGCCCCCAAACCCATCGCCGCCACGCCTTCCCACTCCGTTGTCTGGTCCTCAATCACCACGTCGTCAGCGATGATATAACTCTCCAGCCGCTCGCGGATAACTGCCGCCGCCGAGAAGACGCTCACAAGCCACCACACGCCGTTGTCCGCTCTTAAAACAAAGCTGTCTGCCACCACTTTTCCCTTCTGATTCAGCCACAGTCCATACGCCGCAGCGCCTGCGCCGAGCGTTTTCAGTTCCTGTGTAAATTGCCCTTGCAGAAAGGATAACGCATCCTCGCCACTCACCCGCAGCACGGCGGCCGGGCGATAACGAGCGTAGCGGACACGCGTGCCAGTTTTCATAGAGTTTAAGTACCTAAACGAAGGCATATTGCAAAACCGCCCCCGCCAAAATCCAAGTTTTATTTGACGAAAACACCCTCCCGTTGTCTCTTCTGCTCATTCAATTTCTCACTTCTCCCGCCTAGCGGGAGTTTTGGGGTAACTAAGAAAGCAAATGGCCGGTCGCTTAGGGGTAGGCGACCGGCCAACTTCTTTTTCGGAATCGACGAGTCGAGCCGAAGCTTGCCACGAAAAGCGCGAACGGGCCAATTTCTGCCCCTTCATGCAAAAGACCTCCGACATCAACGTCGTCGAGACACGTCCGCTTCCCGCTCCCAGCAAGCTCCTCGCCGAGCTGCCCAAGACCGAGACCCAGGCCGACTTCATCGCCCGCGCCCGCGAAGACATCCGCCGTCTCATCTTCACGGACGACAAACGTTTCCTCCTGATCGTCGGCCCCTGCTCGATCCACGACACCGCCGCCGGCGTCGATTACGCCCGCCGCCTCGCCGCCCTCTCTAAGGAAGTCGCCGACCGCGTCATGATTGTGATGCGCGTCTATTTTGAGAAACCCCGCACCACCGTCGGCTGGAAAGGCCTGATCATGGACCCGCATCTCGACGGTTCCCACGACATCGCCGAAGGCCTCCGCGCCGGCCGCGCCTTCCTCCGCGAGGTCCTCGATCTCGGCCTGCCCACCGCCACCGAATTCCTCGACCCGATCACCCCGCAATACGTCGCTGATCTCGTCTGCTGGGGCGCCATCGGCGCCCGGACCACCGAGTCGCAAACGCACCGGCAAATGGCTTCGGGTCTCTCGATGCCGATCGGCTTCAAAAATGGCACCGACGGCTCCATCCAGACCGCCGTGAATGCCATCAAAGCCGCCTCCCAGCCCCAGACTTTTCTCGGCATCAACCTCGATGGCGCCGCCTCCGCTGTGCAAACGCGCGGAAACACCCACGGCCACATCGTCCTCCGCGGCGGGTCCGCCGGCCCCAACTACAGCGCCGCGCACATCGCCCAAACCGAGCAGCTCCTCGTCAAAGCCAGTCTGCCGAAGTCCATCCTCGTCGATTGCTCACACGAGAACTCCGCCAAAAAACCCGAGCGCCAGCCCGACGTCATGCGCGAACTCCTCGCCCAGATCGTCGCCGGCAACACCTCGATCATGGGCGCGATGGTGGAGAGCAACATTAACGCCGGCGCCCAGCCCTTCCCGGTGCCCAAGGACCAGCTTAAGTACGGCGTCTCCATTACCGACGGCTGTATCGATTGGGCCACGACCGAAGCCATGGCCCGCGAAATCCACGCCGCCCTCGCCCCCCGCTTCGCCTGATCTCCACAACATCCGCGTCGCCGCCCTTCGCCTTTCGCCTCCAGCCCTTCGCCCGCGACGAAAACTTCTAGCCCGCATCGTTTCCCTAATTCCGCACGCTGAAACGCAATCCATGCGTGTCTCCCCTCAAACCCTTCCGCTAACCTGTCCCCACTCATGAGCAAATCACCCATCCGTGTCGCAGTCACCGGCGCCGCCGGCCAGATCTCCTACTCCCTCCTTTTCCGCATCGCCTCCGGCGCGATGTTCGGCCCCGACCAACCCGTCATCCTCCAACTCATCGAAGTCCCCTTCGAAAAAGCCATGAAGGCCCTCGAAGGCGTCGCCATGGAACTCGATGACTGCGCTTTCCCGCTGCTCAAAGGCCTCGTCCTCACCGACGATCCCCGCGTCGGCTTCAAAGACGCCAACTGGTCGCTCCTCGTCGGCGCCAAACCCCGCGGCCCCGGCATGGAACGCGCCGACCTCCTCAAGGACAACGGCAAGATCTTCACCGCACAGGGTAAAATCATCGACGAAGTCGCCGCCGAAGACGCCCGCGTCGCCGTCGTCGGAAATCCCGCCAACACGAATTGCATGATCGCCGCCAGCCAGGCCAAACGCCTGCCCGCCGAGCGCTTCACCGCGATGGTCCGCCTCGACCAAAACCGCGCCCAGACTCAGCTCGCGAAAAAAGCCGGCGTCGATCTGACGACCGTAAAGAACATCTTCATCTACGGTAACCACAGCCCGACCATGTTCCCCGCCTTCGCGCACGCGACCATCGGCGGCAAACCCGCCACGCAGGTCATCACCGACTCCGCCTGGCTCCAAGGCCCCTTCTGTGAAACCGTCGGCAAACGCGGCGCCGCCATCATCGCCGCGCGCGGCCTTTCTTCCGCGGCCTCCGCCGCCAACGCCCTCGTCGACCACGTCCGCGACCTCATGACGCCCGGCGCGATCCATTCGATCGCAGTGAAGTCCAACGGACTCTACGGCTTCGACGCCAACGTCTGGGCCGGCATGCCTGTCCGCACCA
>CAMLSH010000375.1 GCA_946482625.1 uncultured Opitutaceae bacterium | reverse complement strand
ACAGATGAACGAACTGGTCGCGCAGCTCGAAGCCGAGGCGGCGAAGATCGAGTGAGTTGACTAAGCGGTGCGGCCGAGGGCTGCGCTGGAAAGAAAAACGCCCGCGTTTCTCGCTGAGAGGCGCGTGCGTTTTGGTGTGTCGGTTGACGTTGGTTACGCCGAGCAGCGGGACGTTCTTCTTGGCGCGTTCAAGGCATTGAGGATGGAAGCCCGGCTTTGAGGCTTGCGAAGCGGGTGCGGTCGTCGTCGGAGGCGGATATTTTTTCGCCGTGCTCGGCGAGGGCTTGGGCGGCGGCGGGATTGTTGAGCTGCGCGTAGAGCGCGGCGGTGTTGTAGATGAGGCCGGTATGACGGGGGAAGCGCTTCAGACCTTCGGTCAGCGGGGCGAGTTGTTCCTGGCTGGGGGAGGGTTCGGCGGCGAGCCAGGCGGCGGCGATCAGCTCGTAGACTTCAGGGCGCGCGGGCGGGAGCGAGCGGGCGACGAAGAGCGGCTTGAGGACCGACGTGAGCTGGTCGGCGCTCAGTTTTTTCGCGGGTGCGGCAGGGGTGGCGCGGGCTTCGTCGAGGCGCAGGCGGGCGAGATCGGCGAGGACGGAGGGGCGGAGGCTTTTCGCGGCGGCGGCTTCGAGGAATTTGCGCGCGCGGGCGTCGTTGCCGCTGGCGAGTTCGGCCTGTCCGAGCGTGGCGAGGAACGGGAGGTCGCGTTCGCCGCGGATGTAGGCGGCGAGGAGCGCGTCGCGTGCGGCGGCGGCGTGGCCGGCGAGGCGGAGGGCGTCGCCTTTGATGCGGGTGTATTCACCCTCGGTGGCGTCGCGCATCTCTGGCAGCGGAGTTTCGAGCGTCTCTTTTCCCGTGATCTTGATCTGACGGTATTGGTAGTCGGTGAACTCGATGTAGCCGCGGAGATCGACGAGGAATTTTTTATACGGTTTGCCGAAGCACTCTTGGAAGAGGGCTTCCGTGGGGCGTTCCTTGGCGAGGCGTTGGGTGAATTTATCGAAGGCGGCTTTGTACCGGCCTTTTTGACCGTAGAGGCACAGGTGAACGAAGGCGTAGGATTGTTTTGCCCACGCGTTATTGCCGAGGGGATTGCGGGCGACCTCGGAGTCGTTCGCGACGCCGAAAAACGCGTCGAAGTCCAGCAGGCGGCGGCGTTTGAGGGCGGCGTTAAAATCGAGGTCCTCGACGGGGGCAGTCGCGCTGGGCGTGTCGCCGGCTTCGAGGGCTGCGGCGTTTTGAGCATTCGCGGCGAATTGGGCGGCGGAGATTTCGTTGGGGTTGTCGATGCGACCGAAAATTATGAGGCGCGTGTCGAACTCCATCGCCATGACGATCTGGCAGAGGCCTTCCTCAAGCCAGGCGGGCGGTCGATTGGCCGACTGGCTGAAAAGGTAGCGTACGTACTCGCGGTAGAGTTGTTTGTAGTGATCGACATCGAATTCGGTGGGTGTGGGCGCGTCGGCCGAGATTTCGATCGTGGATGGATCGAGCATCAAAGTCCGCGTGTGGAGATCGAGGACCATGAAGGCTTGCTCATGATTGTTGAGCGTGAGGCTCGCGCGGTTTTCGGAGGAGGTATTTTCCTGCGCGGGGATGAATTGGCGGAAGTCACGGGAGCGTCCGCAGAGGATGATCGAAGACGGTGGCGGTTGGCGAAGCTCCATCGGCCAAGCGATGCCGAGGGCGAGGCGGAACATCTCGAAGTCGCGGAGTAGGCGGCGGGTTTCGCGCTCGGGTGCGGAGGAAATGGCTTCGAAATGACCGATCCGGGTGTACCGCCATTTCTCGGGTTGGGGGAGCTCGCGGGTATCGGTTACGTTGAGGGTCGGAAGCTCGACGATTTCGGAGGAGGCGGGGGGAGTGTCCTCCGCGAGGAGGAAGGATGAGGTGAGCGAGGCGAACAGCGCGGTGAGCGCGATCTGGATCACGAGACGAGGGGTGCGGTGCGTGCGCATGGTGGGGATGGGAGCCGCTCCCGGGCGGCGGCTGAGACGCTGGATGAGACGGGCGGGCGGGCAACGGAAAATAGACGCAGACGTGCCGGAGGAGGTTTCCCGCGATTTGGGGGCGCGGGTGATTCTAAAAACCGACGGTGCGGAAGTGGCGAAGCGAATACGGCCAAGAACGATCTGTCCGGATCGCGTGCGAAAAGGGGCCAGCGATCGTGCGGGTTGGCGCGCTCGGGCTCGTGGCGACGTGAGGAGGGTTTTACGGCGCCAGCGAGAGGGGCGGAGCGTCAGAACGGCCGGGGCGATGGTTGGCGGTCCGCTTTGCCAGAGGGACCGACGGCGGTGAAGCGGCTGAGGAGCCGTGGGCGAATGAGGGTTTGCCGACGATAGTTTGACCGTCAGAAGGGGCGTGCATCGACCCGGTAGGATGGGGAGATTCTTAACACCCCTTCACTTCTATCCCTGCACATGAGCAAAAAGCGCCATGCGTTCGTCGGTACCGGCGGCCGCGCCATCAGTTTTATGGAACCGTTGGTCACGACTTATCGTGATCGAAACGAGCTCGTCGCGATCTGCGATGTGAGCCCGGCCCGCATGGCGTATTACAATGAGTTGCTCACGAACGACTGGCATTACCACGCGGTGCCCGCGTACACGGCGGATCGTTTCGACGAGATGCTGCGGGTGGAAAAGCCGGATGAGGTTTTTGTGTGTTCCAAGGACTCGACGCATCACGACTACATCGTGCGGGCGTTGCATGCGGGCTGCGATGTGATCACGGAAAAGCCGATGACGACGGATGCGACGAAGTGTCGCGCGATCCTCGATGCCGTGAAAGCGACGGGGAAAAAGGTGCGCGTGGCGTTCAACTACCGCTGGGCGCCGTTTCGCACGAAGGTGAAAGAACTGATCGCGACGGGCGTGATCGGGAAAGTCCATTCGGTGAATCTGGAGTACCTGCTCGATACGAATCATGGCGCGGACTACTTCCGCCGGTGGCACGCGAATGCGGAGGATTCGGGCACGCTGCTCGTGCATAAAAGCACGCATCATTTCGATCTGGTGAACTGGTGGCTCGATGCGATTCCGCAGCAGGTTTTCGCGTACGGCGATCTGGTTTTCTATGGGAAGAAAAATGCCGTCGCGCGCGGCGACGCGGCGTTGACCCAGTACGAGCGCTACACGGGTGAGCCGGCGGCGGCCAGGGATCCGTACAGGCTCGATCTCGACGAGAGCGAGTCGTTCAGAAAGATCTACCGGGCGGGCGAAAAAGACTCGGGTTATCTGCGGGACCGGAATGTGTTTCGCGACGATATCAACATCCCCGATCAGATGTCGCTCAACGTGCGCTACCGCACGGGAGAGCTGCTGACGTACTCACTGGTTTGTTACAGTCCGCGCGAAGGCATGCGGGTGACGTTTAACGGCGATCGCGGCCGGATCGAGTACCACGAGTTCATCGGCTCGCACATGAATCGCGCGGTGCGCCCGAAGGATTTTAAGCTGGAGATCAAACCCGGTTCCGAGGCGGAGGGGGAGTGGATCAAAGTGTTTCCCCATTTCCAGACGGGCTATGTGGTGCCGATGGACGTGGAAAACGGGCTGCCGCACGGCGGGGCGGACGATATTCTCAACAAGCACTTCTACGGGCAGGCGGAGGCGGCGACGGATGTGTGGGGACGCACGGCGGGGCATGAGCAAGGGGCGGCGTCGATCCTCGTCGGCATCGCCGGGGTGGAGTCGATGGCGAAAAACCTGCCCGTGAACATCACGGATTTGGTGCCGTTGAAACCGGACGGGAAGAAGTTGTCCGAACTCGTTTAAAGACTGGGCGCGGCGGCGGGAGGGCGCCGCTCTCTGTCTGGTCGATGGTAAGCCGATCGACGGTTGGCCGGTCGCAGCGGCGTCACACGTGATCGACCGGTGGACTTGAGCCGCCGGCTATTTTTTCTCGATCGTGACTTCGCCGGCGCGGAAGCGCTCGGTGCGGCCCTTGTCGGTTTTCACGATGAGCGAGCCTTCGTCGTCGATTCCCGAGGCAGTGCCGGAAATGGAGTCTTCGCCGTGCAGGAGTTTGATGGGTTTGCCACGGAGGATGTCGAAGTGGTGCCAACGTTCGGCGAAGGTTTTCAGATAGGTGCCGGACACGAATTGGTCGTAGGCGTCGAGCACGCGGCCGATGAGGGCGGCGGTGAATTTATTGATGTCGA
>CAMLSH010000374.1 GCA_946482625.1 uncultured Opitutaceae bacterium | reverse complement strand
CCGCCGTCCGCGAAAAACGCGTCGCCCTCCTCAAGCCCTGGCACATCAGCTCCGTTTCCCACCACCGCGTCGCCGCCTACGAACAACTCGCCCGCGAACTCCACCCCGAGCTCTTCCGATGAATCGCAAAGACGCTAAAACGTTAAGTTCCCACTCAGCTTTCTCCGACCTTCGGTCCCACTCCGTCCTTTGCTCAGCCTTCGCGCCTTAGCGTCTTCGCGATTCAACCTAACCGCCGCATGCCCGCCCGCCTCCAACGCTCCGCCCTTCCCCTCGCCCTGCTCGCGCTCGGCCTGGCGGCGCTGGGCTCGCTCGCGTTCGGCGATCTCCCGCTTTCGCCCACGCGTATTTGGGCTGGCCTTACACACCGCGACGAACTCGCCGCCACCGTTCTCTGGCACATCCGCCTTCCGCGCCTCTGCGTCGCCGCGCTCGTGGGCGCCGCACTCAGCGCCAGCGGTCTCGTCATGCAGGCTTATTTTCGCAACAGCCTCGCCAGCCCCGGCCTCCTCGGTGTCAGCGCGGGCGGAGCAGCCGGCGCCGTCGTTGCGATCGGTCTCGGTTGGGCCACCGTTTCCCTGTTCGTCCTCCCGGCCGCCGCGATCATCGGCGCGTTCATCGCCACTTTCGCCGTCGTCTCCCTCGCCCGCGAAGGCGCCAGCACCGAACGCCTGCTCCTCGCCGGTGTCGCGCTCAACGCCCTCCTCGGCGCCGTCGTCAGCTACGTCCTCTCCAACTTCACGCTCAGCTACGAACGCAACGCCCAGATCATCTTCTGGCTCCTCGGCGGTCTCGAAGATCGCAGTTGGGAACACGCGCTCATGGCCTCACCAATCCTGCTCGGCGGTCTCCTCCTCCTCCCGCTCGGCCGTCCGATGGATCTACTCAGCCTCGGCGAACGCGAAGCCCAAAGCCTCGGCGTCGACGTCATCCGCCTGCGTCGTGCGCTTCTCATTTTAACCACCGTCCTCACCGCGCTCGCCACAGCCGTCTCCGGCACAGTCGGTTTCGTCGGCCTCATCGTGCCGCACATCCTGCGTCTCCTCTTCGGCGCGGAACACCGTCGCCTCGTCCCGCTCTCCCTCGTCACCGGAGCGACCTTCATGATCGCCTGCGATCTCCTCGGACGTTTCGCCGGCGGCCTGCGTGTGGGCATCGTCACCGCCATCATCGGCGGCCCGTTTTTCCTGTGGCTCTTGAGGAGAAAAACATGAACGCGCCCGCCCTCACGCTCACCGCCGCCACCGTCGCCGGACGTCTCCACGACGTCAGCCTCGCGATCCCGTCCGGCACCCTCGCCGGCCTCATCGGTCCCAACGGCTCCGGCAAATCCACCCTCCTTCAAGTTGCCGCCGGACTCCTTCCCTCCGCCGCGCCGGTCGCGTGGAACGGCCGCCCGATCGCGAAAATCCCCTTCTCCGAACGCGGCCGCTTAGCCGCCTGGGTCCCGCAGGAAGCGCGCTTCGAATTCGGCTTCACCGTCCGCTCCGTCGTCGCTCAAGGCCGTTACGCACACGGCGACGATGATCACGGCGTCGAAACCGCGCTCGCCCAGCTCGACCTCACCGCCCTCGCCGACCGTCCCGTAAACCGCCTCTCCGGAGGCGAACGTCAACGCGTCATGCTCGCCCGCGCCCTCGTCACCGAAGCGCCACTACAACTCTGGGACGAACCCCTCGCCCCGCTCGATCCACGCCACGCGCTCGAAGTGCTCGCCCGCGCCCACCACCTCACCCGCGCCGGCGCGACGTTGCTCATGTCGCTCCACGATCTCCGCGCCGCCCATTGCCTCGATTACGTCATCGTCCTCGACAAAGGCCGCCTCCGCGCCGCCGGCAAACCCGACGACGTCCTCACGCCCCCGCTCCTGCTCGACGTATTCGGCGTCCGGGCACGCAACCTCCCCGGCCTCACCCTGGAACTCCCCTGACTCCCGCCCTTAGCCTTTCGCCTTTAGCCTCTAGCCCACACCACCATGCCGACCTCCCGCCAGCCCGCCGCCTCCGACGATCAACACCGCGATCAAATGCAGGCACTCCAAGCCGAGATGCACGCCAAGATGCGCGCCGCGAAAGAAAAACGCGGCCTCATCATCGTCCACACGGGCGACGGCAAAGGCAAAACCACCGCCGCCTTCGGCATGCTCGTTCGCATGCTCTCCTCCGGAAAAAAGTGCGCCGTCATTCAGTTCATCAAAAGCGGCGCCGACCCCGTCGAAAAACTCCTCCGCGGCCCCAACCTCGCCTGGCATCGCGTCGGCGACGGCTTCACCTGGGATACCCAAAACCGCGCCGCCGACATCGCCAGCTGCCGCGAAGGTTGGACGCTCGCCCTCGGGTATTTCGCGAACCCGGAGTACGCCTTCGTGCTCCTCGACGAGCTCAACATCGTCCTCGCATACGACTATCTTCCCAAAGACGAAGTCCTCGCCGCGCTGAACGCAAAACGCGACGACCAGCACATCGTCATCACCGGCCGCGGCGCCCAACCCGAGCTCATCGAACTCGCCGACCTCGTCACCGAAATGCGCGAGATCAAACACCCCTTCAAAGCCGGCGTAAAAGCCCAACGCGGCATCGATTTCTAAGCTCGCGCGGGGCCCCACGAGCCCGCTGTCCCCCTTCTCCCCCCGTAGCCGCGCTGTCCCCAGCGTGGCCCATTGCCCGCACATCCTCCTCCGACCGAATTCAAGGCTACATCCGCCATCCGCGACTTGCTGCTTTTCGCACCCAAAATCAATCCGTCGAGGCCCCACCGCGGCCTCCGAATCCTCCTCCGTTACTTGAGCGTTCAGCGTTGAAGGTTGCGCGTTAAACGTTCTCCCCGTCGCCCCTCGTCCGCGACTCGCCACCCGCCACGCGCCACTGGCTACTTTCCTCCCGCGTCTCGTCCCCCGTAGGCCACCGTGCTCGCACGCGTCCATGAACGCCAAAAACCCGCCCTCCCATTCAGGCTCTCCCCTAACGTCCGGCGATTGACGCCCCTGCCCGCTCTTCGTCTCCTCGCGTCAACCTATGTCCATCGCCGCGCAACCCTACGAGATCACCGAGTTCGAACGTCTGCTCCAAAAGCCCAACAGCGATCCCACCGGCTTGGCGGGTTTCTTCAACGCCGGTGAAATCATCGTCGCCCGCGTCCCCGCCCGCCTCGACGTCATGGGCGGTATCGCCGACTACTCCGGCGCCAACGTCTGCGAAGGCGTCCTCGGCCGCGGCACCTTGATCGCCCTCCAGCCTCGCACCGACCGCACCCTTCGCATCCGCACCGTCCAAAGCGGCAAACCCAGCCTCCCCGTCGAGACGCGCATCCCCCTCGATTATTTCTATCAAGGCGACGGCATCGCTCCTTACTCGCAGGTCCGCGAAGTCTGCCACTCCAACCCGCTCGTCAACTGGGCCGCGTACGTCGGCGGCAGCATCTTCACGCTCATCAAAGAAGAAGGGATCCGCATGCCCTACGGTTTCAGCCTCCTCCTGATGAGCGCCGTCCCGATGAACGTCGGCATCGGCTCCTCCGCCGCCACCGAGCTCGCCGTCCTCTCCTGCGTCAGCGCCCACCTCGGCCTCTCCCTCGGCGGAGACCGTCTCGCCCAACTCGGCCAGATGGCCGAAAACCACGTCGTCGGCGCGCCCTGCGGCATCATGGACCAGATCGCCGTCGCCCTCGGCCGCCAGGGTCGCCTCACCCACATCCTCTGCCGCCCCGGCGCCGTCATGGGCGAAGTCGCCATCCCGCCCGGCACCGCCTTCGTCGGCATCAACTCGCTCGTCCGCCACTCCGTCGCGGGTAACCCATACGCGGATACGCGCATCGGCGCCTTCATGGGCAAGCGCATCATCAACGACCTCCGCGCCAAATCCGGCCGCGCGCCCATCGGCTACCTCACCGAACTCACGCCCGACGAGTTCACCGCCGACTACAAAGCCCAGCTCCCCGAACACATTTCCGGCGCCGACTTCCTTGCGAAGTACAAAACCCACGACGACCCCGTCACCAAGATCCAGACTGGCGCCACCTACCGGGTCGCCGGCCCGACCGCCCACCCGATCTTCGAAAACGACCGCGTCCTCAAATTCATGGACCGCCTCCGCGCCGCCTCCACCGGAGACAAAAACGCCCTCATCGAAGCCGGCGAACTCATGTACGGCTGCCACGCCAGCTA
>CAMLSH010000373.1 GCA_946482625.1 uncultured Opitutaceae bacterium | reverse complement strand
CCGCTGGGAAGCGGTGCCGAGAGATGAACCTCCGCGGAGAAACTGCCGTCGGCGCGCGCGTCGATCGCGGTCCACTCGATGTGCTGCGCGGGGCGGGCTTCGAGCCAGACAGGGCGGTAGATGCCACCGAAACACCAGTAGTCGCCGCGGCGTTCGGCGTGGTTGACCAACGTGTTGGCGGATTCTTTCGAGACGAGGACTTCGAGCGTGTTCTCCGCGCCGATCTTTACAAGCGAGGTGACGTCGTAGTGAAAACGGTAGAAACCGCCCTGGTGCGTGGGACCGGCGGGCTGGCCGTTGATGGTCACGGTGGTGTCGGTCATCGCGGCTTCGAAGACGATGCGGATGGCCGAGCCTTGCCAGTCGGCGGGGACGGTGAATTTCGTGCGGTAAGTCCCCTGCTCTTTCGGGATGATCGGGTCGGTATCGGGTTTTCCGCGACCTTGGACGCCGTAGTAGAACGTGCCGAAGCCTTCGGTCTCCCAGCACGAGGGAACACGGATGGTGGTCCATTCGCCGGAGCGGCGGCCGTTATCGATTTTGAAATCCCAGAAGACGGGCGCTTCGCCGGGTTCGCCAAGGCCGGTCAGCGGGAGGATTTTGGTTTCGGCGGCGTGAGCGGCGGTGGTGGCGGCGCAGACTGCTGCAAAGACGGAAAGAAAACGGAGGAGCATGGGGATCGATGTGGAGCGCGCATTCCGAGCGCGCTGGTTTTAAGGCGATGCGTGTTGCGAAAAAGAACGAATAAAGCGGCCAACGGGTAACGAACGCGCTCGGAGTGCGCGTTCCACCTATTTGAGAGGGGCGGAGAAGTTGTAACGGCCGGAGCCGACTTCCAGGACGGCGATGCCGTTTACCGTCTGGATGTGTTTGATGTCAGTGAGGTGCGGCACGGGACGACCATTGTCCTGGATGGCGGTAAGGTCACCTCCAGGAAGCGGGAGATGAATCTGCGCAGTCGCGCCCACGGGAACGGTTACGTCGAGCAACACGATCGAGCCTTCGCGTGTCCATTTTGTTTCGATACGGCCGTACGGAGACTCGTGGCTGGCGCTTGCCCAGTTGAGTCCAGCAACGATGGCGGGTTTGACGAGGAAGCGCTTGAAACCGGGTGCGGCAGGATCGGGCTGAAGACCGGCGAGATCTGCGTAAAACCACTCGATGATCTGGCCGAGCATGAAGTGATTTTGCGAGGCGTGCGGGTTGGCGTCCCACGCTTCGACGAGGCTGGTGGCGCCTTGAGCGAGCTGGAAGGCGTAGCCGGGTTTCTCCGCCTGAGTAGCCATGGCGAGAATGACGTCGTGACGGCCGGCAGCGGCCAGCGCGCGCAGCACGTAACGATAGCCGACATCGCCGGCGGTGACGGCGTAGCCGCGTCCTTGGATTTCGGAGACAAGCGCGGCCAGCACCGCGTCGCGGTTCTCCGCCGGCACGAGATCGAGCGCGAGGGGAAGAGCGAGCGCGGTTTGCGAGCCAGTCGCATAGGTCTGTTTCGTCGCGTTGAAGAACTTTTTGTTGAAAGCCTCGCCGATGGCGGCGGCTTCGGCGGCGTAGCGCTCGGCGTCGGCAGCATTTCCGAGATGTCCGGCGATGCGGGCGAGGGTGCGGTTGATTTCGAAATAGAGCGCGGTGGCGACGAGCGGCACGGGTGTAAGCTGGGCATTACCGGGGCGTTTGGGGCCTTGATCGTACCAGTCGCCGAGGCCGTGCGAGAGGATGCGCGCCTTGGCCTGCGAGCCGAGGTAGCCGACGTAGCGTTTCATGATCTCGTAGTTTGCGCGGAGCGGCGCGTCGTCGCCGGTGAACTGGTAGTGCTGCCACGCGGCGAGGACAACCGCCCCACCCCACTCCGGCGAATCGCGAAAGCCCTCTTCGAACTTGATGAACTCAGGCGAGATGCTCGGGACGAGCCCGCGCAAGGTCTGCGCGTCGGCCATGTCGCGGAAGGTTTTCGTGTAGAGTTGCGCGACATCCCACTCGTAGCGAAGCGATGGGCCATTGAGGTGATACTGCTCCAGCCAGCCGAGGCGCTCGCGGTGCGGGCAGTCGGTGAGAACGTGGGCGAGATTGCTGCGTTGCGCCCAGCGCACCAAAAGACGGATACGGTTGAGCAACTCGCTAGATGTGGCGAAATCGCCTGCGGGCGCGGAGTCGGAGTGCGTGACGACGGATTCCAGCGAGACGATCTTCGGTAAAGAAGGCGCTGAAGCGGTCGTGTTAGCTCCGCTCGTGCCAGCGTCGCCGGACGGCTCAGGGGCGAGCAGTTCTGCCTGAAGATAACGCGAACCGTGATAGAAAAACCTCGGGAAATACTCTTCGCCGTCGGCGTCGCCGCGCAGAGTGTATTGCCAGTACGAAGGCGCCGCACCATGGGCGCTGGAACCGCGGTCGAGCGAGCCGTCGGGCTTAAGCAACTCGGACGGCGTGAGACGCACGATCGAGCCGGCCGGGCCGCGGACTTTGAGACGCGGCATCATGGCGACGTTCTGACCGAAATCGTAGACGAGCACTCCCGGTTTCAGTTCTTTGGTGGCGACCGGGGAAAACGTTTCGAAAGCGGCAAAAGCGGGCGACGCGTGGGTGGCGCCGAGAAGATCGCCGCCGGGGGCTTTCGTTTCGGCGGCAGGTTTCCACGCAGAATCGTCGAAGCCGGGGCGATCCCAGCCGGCGGGCTCGCGGCGCGCGTCGTAGTCTTCACCGCCGTAGATGTTGGAGAACGTGAGCGGGCCCTGGCCCACTTTCCAGGCGGTGTCGGTGACAACGTAATCGACCGAGCCATCCTCATATTCGAGGCGGAGCTGGCCGAAGGCGGTGAGCGGACGGAAGGCGGAGGCAAACTTCACGTAGCGGCCTTTGGTTTCCTGCACGTTGTACATGCCGCCCGCGAGGGTGAGGCCGAGTGCGTTGGCACCGGCCTGGAGTTTCGCGGTGAGATCGTGCGTGTCGTAAAGGATGGTTTGGGAGGGTTCGGTCCAGCCGGGCGTGAGCAGGCGGTCGGAGGCGCGGGCGCCGTTGACAGAGAGCGCGTAGTGGCCGAGTCCCGACAGATGAAGCGTGGCGCGGCGGAGGCCGGGCTTCACGGTGAACTCGCGGCGGAGCAGGATCGCGTCGTTGGCGCGGGGATTCGCGTCGGGGACGCCGAGACCATCGACCACGGCGGCTGATGACCAAAGCGCGCTTTCCCGCGAATCGCTCGACGTGACGGTCGCGCCGACGGCGATGTTTTTCTCACCGGAGAACACCTCGATCTGGCTGAGGGCGAGACAGGCAAAATCGTCGAACCAGCGGAGCTTGGTGGCGGTGACGCGCAGGAAGCGGCCGGTCACCCGTCCACCCGGGACGGCGATGTCCGTTTTGACGAGCCAGGGGTTGTGATCCTCCTTCGTAAAATCGCCGATGACGGTGGCGCCGAGCATGGCGGCGTTGTTGGCAATCTCGACCTTGAAGCGCTTCGGGTAGCCAAGGCGTTCGTTCACGGTGTGGCGGAGCGCATGAAGGCGGACGCGCTCGATAGTTTGGTTTTTGCGCAGATCGAGCTGGACCCACTTTTTTTCGTTTTCGTCGGTCGTGACCTCGGAGCTGAAGCCGAGGGCTTTGCGGGTGCGCGTGAGGAGGTCGGCGTCGGTGATCCAGCGGGCGTCGGCGTGCCAGCCGGGATTTTTTTTGTCGCCGAGGATGCCCATTGTCCACGTAGCCGGCTGGCTCCAGAGCGAGGACTGGCCGGAGGCGTCGAAGGCGCGAACTTTCCAAAACACCTGCTGCGAGGAGGCGAGCGGACGACCGGCGTATGCGATAAAGTGTGACGCGGTTGAAACGACCTGGCCGCTGTCCCAGAGATCGCCTTCGTCGCGGGCGAGGATGTCGGCGGTTGAGGCGACGATGATCTGGTAAGCGGTCTGGGTGTCGGCGCGTGTGTCCGAGGCGAGGCGCCAGCCGAGGCGCGGCTGAGCGACATCGACGCCGAGGGGATTCGCCAGGTTCTCGACGCGAAGAGCGGTGACCGTGAGAGCGGCCTGCAAGCGTGCCGTGGCGAACGCGAAAACCGAGAGAGCGAGAACGGCGACGAGACGGGCGAGCAGGTTCATAAGCGAAGCGGGGTTGGCGGCCTGACGGCAGAAGCGCAGAAAGGTTGGAAAAAGAAAATCGCGGAAACGGGGAGGAGCGGAAGCCCGGAAATTGGAAATTTC
>CAMLSH010000372.1 GCA_946482625.1 uncultured Opitutaceae bacterium | reverse complement strand
CGCGGAGGCCGTCGCCGAGGAAGTTGAGGGAGAAAAGCGTCAGCGAAAACATGCCCGCAGGGAAGAGAAGGAGCCAGGGGTATTCTTCGAGTTTTTGTTGGCCGTCGTTGAGCAGCACGCCCCACGAACTCATGGGCGGCTGCACGCCGAGTCCGAGGTAGCTGAGGAACGCCTCAAGCAACATCACGGCGGGAATCGTCAGCGTTGTGTAGACGATAACCGGACCGATCGTATTCGGCAGGATGTGACGGAAAATGATGCGGACGGGGCTGTAGCCGAGCGAACGGGCGGCCTCGATGTATTCCATTTTCTTAATCGACATGACCTGGCCGCGGACGATGCGCGCCATGGTGAGCCATTCGACCGCGCCGATTGCGGCGAAGATGAGCAGGAGATCGAAGCTGGCGCCGAGGTTGAACTTCAGCGTGAGCGTGCGGGTGAACACCATCAGCAGGATCACGAAAATCGTGAAGGGGAGCGAGTAGATGATGTCCACGATGCGCATCATGAGTGCGTCGATTTTGCCGCCGACGTAGCCGGCGACGGCGCCGTAGGTCACGCCGATGGTGAGGGCGACGAGTGTGGCGCACAGGCCGACGGCGAGAGAAAGGCGTCCGCCAACGAGCGTGCGTACCATCAAGTCACGGCCGGCGTCGTCGGTGCCGAACCAGTGTTTCCACGAGGGCCCTTGCGCGGCGTCCTCGAAGTTCATGTCGGAATAAGCGTAGGGGCTTATCCACGGGCCGAGCAGGCAGGCGGTGGCGATGATCGCGAGGGCGATCATGCCGAAGAGGGCGAGTTTGTTTTTCCGGAGGCGGTGCCAGGCGTCGCGCCAGAGGGAATGGCCGCGTTCGATCTCGACGGGAACGGAGGTGGCTGCGGTCGGAGCGGGTGAGGGAAGGGCGGCCATGGCGCGTCAGGAGTCGAGGCGGATTTTGGGATTCATCCACGCCTGGATGACGTCGGCGGCGAGGTTGAGGGCCATGATGAAGCCTGCGTAGATGATCACGGTGCCGATCACCAACATGTAGTCGCGGTTGCCGATGCTGGTCACGAATTCGCGGCCGAGACCTGGTATTTGGAAAATCGATTCGATGACAAAGGAACCGGTGAGAACGCCGGCGATGGCGGGCCCGAGGTAGGAAACGAGTGGGAGCAGACCGCCGCGCAGGCCGTGACGGAGGACGATGCGCAACTCGGAGGCGCCTTTGGCTCGGGCGGTGCGGATGAAATCCTGGTTGAGAATATCGAGCATGCCGCCGCGGGTGATGCGCAGAATCGGGGCGGCGAACGCGAGGCCGAGGACGAGCGCGGGCAGGACGCGGGTGGCGACGAGATCGCCGAAGGTCTGGCGGCCGCTGGCGATTTCGTCCCAGCGAATCCAGCCGGACGCGGGGACGAGGCGCCAGTAAATCGCGAAGATGAGCACGGCGAGCGGGCCGACGACGAACGTGGGTGTGCAAATGCCGACCATGCCGAAGGTCGAGGCGGTGTAGTCGGGCCAGGTGTTGCGGCGCATGGCGGCGATGACGCCGAGCGGAACGCCGATGAGAAGGGCGATGACGATGGCGAGAGCGCCGAGTTCGAGGGAAACAGGGAGTTTGTCGGCGATGATCTCGTTCACCGTGTAGCTGGCGTACCGGTACGACGGGCGCAGATCGATGCCGAAGGCGGCTTTGAGGTCGAGACCGTGGCGAAGCTCAAGCGGGGCGAATTTTTTTGGGGAGATGTCCCACATGTAGTCCGCGTACTGTTTCCAGAGCGGATCGTTGAGCCGGTAGTATTCCTTGATGCGGCGTTCGATCTCCGGCGTGGTCGCCCGCTCGGCCGTGAAAGGGCCACCCGGGACAAAGCGCTGCATGAAAAACGTCGCTGTGATGATGATGAACAGCGCGACGAGCGATTGCAGCAGGCGTGAGATAAAAAAGCGGAGCATTCAGCGTGAACGGACAGGCGACGGTGCGAGCGCGCGGGTGACGTGACAAGTCTGGGTTGCGGGTGTTGCGAAGGGCGGGAAACGTAGGGAGCGCTCGGTCGTCGATCCATCGGAGCCGACGGGGACGCCGGCGCGCTCGCGAGATCACTCGGCGAGATCGACGTGTTTCCACGGGAAGTTGTCGAGGTAGGTGGTGTGATAGTGCAGGACCTTCGGAGAGATGAGGCGCGCGTGGGTGTAGAAATAGAGCGGAAGGACGGGGAGTTCCTCGATGAGGATTTTTTCCATCTGCTGATAGATGGCGTAGCGCTCGGGTTCGGTCTTGGCGTTGAGCGAAGCGGCGAGGAGCTGGTCGTATTCGGGGTTGCCCCAGTTGGTGTTGTTGTTGCCGCCGCCGGTGCGCCAGAGATCGAGGAAGACGTGAGGATCGGTGTAATCGGCAATCCATCCGGCGCGTTGGAACTGGAAGTTGAGGGACTTCTGGGCGTCGAGGTAGACCTTCCACTCCTGATTGTAGAGCGTGATGTTTACGCCGAGATTTTTGCGCCACATCTGCTGAAGCGCTTCGCCGATGACTTTGTGTTTTTCGAGGGTGTTGTAGAGGAGCTCCATCTTGGGGAGACCCTTGCCGTCGGGATAACCGGCTTCGGCGAGGAGACGTTTGGCCTCGGCGATATCGGTCTTCAGGCGATGCTGGCTGGTGTAGCCGGCGAGATCCGGCGGGACGATGTGGTAGGCGGGAATTTCGCCGGCGCGGGTGACGAATTTGACCAAGGCTTCGCGGTCGATCGAGAGGGCGAGAGCGCGGCGGACGCGAACATCGTCGAAGGGTTTGCGGGCGGTGTTGAAGCGGTAGTAGTAGACGCCGCAATACGGTTCGACGCGGATATTCTGGGGTTGGTCGCGCTGGTAGGTGGCGATTTTGGTGAGCGGGACCTCGTTGGTGACATGCAGCTGGCCGGTGCGGAACATGCGCTCTTCGGTGTCGGCGAGGGCGACGGGGTGGAAGTGGATCTCGTCGAGTTTAACGGTGTCGCGGTCCCAGTGAGTGGGAGACTTTGACGCGATGATTTTTTGGTCGGGGCGCCAGTCGGTGAGGACGAAGGCGCCGTTGCCGACGAAATTTTCGGGGCGGGTCCAGCGGGTGCCTTTGCGGGTGAGGGCGTCGAATTTTTCGAGCGTGGGCAGATGGACGGGAAACCACGCGTAGTGGGTGAGGGATTTTAAGAAGAAGGGGGCGGGCTGGCGCAGCGCGATTTGGAGGGTGTAGTCGTCGAGGGCGCGGAAGCCGGTTTGAGCGAAGTCCGTGAGTTTACCCGCGTGATAGTCTTCGGCGCCCGCGACGAGGAAGAGCATGTAGGCGTAATCGGCGCCGAGTGCGGCGGTGAGGATGCGGCGGTAGGAGCCAACGAAGTCGTGAGCGGTGACGGGATCGCCGTTGGACCAGCGGGCGTCTTTGCGGAGATAAAACGTGTAGGTGAGAGCGTCCTCGGAGATTTCCCAGCGTTCGGCCACGCCGGGAACGAAGGAGTTTCCGTCGGGCGACGGCATGACGAGTCCCTCGAACAGGGCAATCATCAGGCGATGCTCGGGGACGCCGGTGATTACCTGCGGGTCGAGGTCTTGAGGTTCGGTGCCGTTGCCGAACTGGAGGATTTTTGGCGCGGCGCCGGAGGCCGGTAGGGAGAAAATGGCGACGGCGGCGAGGAGACTGAAGGTGGCGGCGAGCGAACGGGGAAAAAGGGAATGGCGACGCATGACGCGCAGGGTGTGCGGTTTCGCGCGTCGGGCAAGCGGGAGCGCGCGTTGCGCGCAGTGACCAATGGCCAATGACCAGTGATCAGAGGGCGGAGGCTAAGCGCGTGAAACGCGGGGGAGCGGAATTGTGCAAAAAAAAGGCCCGGGGGGAACCCGGGCCTGATGGAGAAATGGAATGCGCGGCGAGGGCGTCGCGCTTCCTGCGGACGGCCGATCGGGGGGGCGATCAGACCTTCACTTTGAAAAGCTCGGCGTGCATGTCGCCCTCGGCGACTTTGTTCACGGTGCCGGTCATCATGATGGAAAAGTTGTCGCCGATCTCGATGCCGATCTGGCCGCCGGGCATGTGGACCGTGATGTCTTTGTCCACGAGGCCGAGCCGGTGGGCGACGGCGGCGGCGGCGCTGGAGCTGCTGCCGGAGGCGAGTGTGTAACCGGCGCCTCGTTCCCAGATCTCGATGCGAATATTTTTGCGGTCGAGGACTTGGAGGAACTGGACGTTGGTTTTGCGCGGGAAGTTGG
>CAMLSH010000371.1 GCA_946482625.1 uncultured Opitutaceae bacterium | reverse complement strand
CGGTAAGTTTCGCCGGGACGCAGCGTGATGTTGCCGAGGTGCGGCGCATTGATCGCGTTGGGATAACCCTGGCACTCGAGGCAGAGCGCGGCGTGCTTCTCATAACGGCGTCCGGCTTTGCCCACGAAAGAATCGTCGAGCGAGCTGCCAGAGTAAAATTGCACGCAGGTCTCGGTCGTCGCGATTTCCAGCACCCGGCCGCTGGTGGGATGGCTGAGGCGTGCGGCGGGAGCGAGTGGGGAGCCGGCGGGCTTTGCGCGAAGGAAATAGTTATCGCCATGATTATTCCAGAGGCCGGGCAGCGCATCGCCCACCCGCTTGGGCTGCGTGAAGTCGTTGGCTTTTCCGGCCACCGGTTCGCGACGATCGACGAGGGTCATCGCCTCGCCGGCAGGCGCGATCTCGTCGGAGAAAATTTGCAGCACGTGATCGTCGATGCGACCGCTGCCCTCGCCCGCGAGATTGAAGTACGCGTGGTTCGTGGGGTTAAACAACGTGGCTTTGTCGGTCGTCGCTTCATAGTCGATCGCGAGCGCGTTGGCGTCGGTGACACGATAGGTGACGGCAATCCGGAGATTGCCGGGATAACCTTCTTCTCCGTCAGGACTAAGATAACTCAACCGGAGCGCATCGACACCGTCGGCATGCCGGACGATCTCGGCGGACCAGATACGTTTATCCAGACCGACGTTCCCGCCGTGGAGGTGATTGGGCGCGTTGTTGATCGCGAGCGTGTAGTTTTTCCCATCTAGCGAAAACTTCCCGTGCGTGAGACGGCCCGCAATGCGTCCGGTGATGCAACCGAAGTAAGGATGCCCCGCGAGGTAAGGTTCGAGCGACGCAAAGCCGAGACAGACATCGGCGGATTTGCCGTGGCGATCGGGCGCGTGCAGCTCGGTGACAATGCCTCCATAGGTGATGACCTTGGCCAACAGGCCGCGGGCGTTGGAAAGCGTGTACTCGTCGACCGCTTCACCGGTGGGAAGACGGCCGAATTGTTTTTTTGTGATCATGAGCGTTGTCTGGCTTGTCCGAAATATTCGACGGGCGACGCGCACATAAACGGATGTATGCGCGTTGCGCCCGGATTCCTCGCGAAGGCTGCCATCGGGCATCGTGGCTGTGCGACCGTAAAGATCGTTGGGAATAAAATTCTACGCGACGCCCGGAAGCCGCCGCCGCGTTGCGCCGACAAGAACCTGCGCGCGCATCGGAAGCTGCGCATATCTGTATCGTCGGCGAGACCAGCCAGCGGCGCTGGATATCGGCGCTCTTGCGCGGCCGGAAATCGTTCGCACCTTGCCGACCATGTCCGCTGCCACCCGTCCTGTGTCCATTTTGAAAATGGGTTTTGCCGAGCCCGAGTTGCTCGCGAAATACGGCGACTACGTGGACATGGTACGCCGCAAACTCCCCGCGCCCCAGCAAGCCACCGCCCAGGTCATCGATCCGTCCGCCGGTGGCGCGCTTCCGGAGCCGCAAAGCGTCGAATCGCTCATCATCACCGGCTCGTCCTCGATGGTCACCGATCCCACGCCGACCGACCTCATCGCTTTCAACTGGCTCGAGCGCGTGCTTGCCGCAGGACGTCCCGTGCTCGGCCTCTGCTACGGACACCAGATGCTCGGCCATATCCTCGGCGGGCAAGTCGGTCCGCTCCCCGGCGGGCCCGAAATCGGCGTCGCCGACGTCACGCTCGACGCAGCCGACGACCCGCTCTTCTCCGCCTGCGCTCCACAGCAACGGGTCGCCGTCATCCACTGGCAGACCATTCTCCGTCTCCCTGCCGGGGCCCGCGTGCTTGGAACGGGGATACGCGATCCGCACCAGGCCATCCGCTTCGCGAAAAACGTCTGGGGCGTCCAATTCCACCCCGAGTTCAGCCGCGCGGTGATGATCGACTACGTCGAAGCCTGCTCCGACGAGATCGACGAACTCGGCCTGGACCCAAAAACCGCCGCCGCCGAAATGGCGCAGTGGACCGAAGACCAGACCCACGTCATCGCCCGCTTTGCGCAGCTCTGATTATCACGCAGTCGGTGTTCAACGGTTGGTTGAAACTCAAAGACGCGAAGGCGCGAAGGTCCGAGCAAAGAGTCCAACGCTTGCTCAATCAAAGAGCCTTTCTACGTACGCTGCCAAACCATGAGAGGCTCAGAAAAACCTGAACCTCTTTGCGTCCGTCCTTCGCACCTTCGCGTCTTTGCGTTTCAAGTCATCTCAAGAAAGCACCAGCGGCGCCTCACGTCGTCTTCTTTGCCTTCTTCGGCTTCTTCCCGTTGCTGCGCTCAATGTTCAGGTACGTCTTATTGAGCATCTGGCTCTCGTAGAACTCCACCAACCGCACGCCTTCGCGCGGTTTGACGAGATCCTTCTTCGTCGCGGCGTCGATCTGTTGCTTCATGCGGCGGCAAAGCTCCTCGTACTGATATTGCACGCCTTCGATCACATCGGCCACGCGGCTGCCGCTGAGCGCCTCTTCGATATAGTAACCGTTCGGCTCGTCAGGCTCGAGGAAGACGTGCACTTCGTTCACACGACCGAACAAATTGTGCAGGTCGCCCATGATATCCTGGTAGGCGCCGGTCAAATACACGCCGAGGTAGTACGGCTTGTTGTTCAACTCATGCAGCGTCAGGTAGTCCTTCGTGTCCTGCAGATCGATGAAGCTGCTGATCTTGCCGTCGGAATCGCACGTGATGTCGGCGAGGATCGCGTTGACCGTCGGCTTTTCCTTGAGGCGGTGCAGCGGCGTGATCGGGAACAGCTGCTTCAGCGCCCAGTGGTCGAGCAGCGACTGAAACACCGAGAAGTTACACACGTACTGATCGGCCAGAAGCTTGTTCAGATCGTGCAACTCCTCTGGCACGTAACCGCTGTCGCGACCTTCCTTGGCGATCTGTTCGCAAATCTGCCAGTAGAGCGACTCCGCCGCCGCACGGTTTTCCAAGTCGAGATAGCCGAGGTTGAAGAGTGAAAACGCCTCTTCCTTCTTCTGCAGCGCGTCGTGGAAACGTTCGAGCCGGCCGAGCTTGGACTTGTTTTTCAACATCGTCTCCAGATCGGTGACAACCTTGTGCTTTTCCTTCGGCTGGTGCTGATGGCCGAGCGTCTCCTTCTTGTTGATACGCTCGAACACCTCGACCACGAGCATCGAGTGATGCGAGACCACCGCGCGACCGGATTCGCTGACGATGTCCGGCACTTTCACGCCCGACTCGACGCAGATGTCGCGGATGTTCGCCACGACGTCGCGTGCGTACTCCTCCATCGTGTAGTTCATCGACGACTCGAAGTTCGTTCGGGAGCCGTCGTAATCGATGCCCAAGCCGCCGCCGACATCGAGGAAGCCCATCGGGAAACCCATCTTGTCGAGCTGGCAGTAAAACCGCGCCGCCTCCGTCACCGCGTTCTTGATCGTGAGAATGTTCGGTACCTGCGAGCCGATGTGGAAATGCACCAGCCGCAGACACTGCGTGAGTTTCGCCGCCTTCAGCTTTTCGCACGCGAAAAGGATTTCCGCCGTGTTCAGTCCGAACTTGGCGTTGTCACCGGTCGAGGACGACCACTTACCCTCGCCGCGTGTCTGGAGCTTCGCACGAAAACCGATCAGCGGCTTCACGCCGGTTTCTTCGGCGATCTGGATGATGTCGTCCACTTCGGCGAGCTGCTCGACGACGATGATAATCTTTTTGCCGATCTTCCTACCCAGCATCGCGAGGCGGATGTAATCGAGATCCTTGTAACCGTTGCAGATGATCAACGCGTTCGCGCCCTCGTGCATCGCGAGCGCGAGCATGAGCTCCGGCTTCGAGCCCGCTTCGATGCCGTAGCTGTATGCTTTTCCCGCCGCCACGATCTCGTCCACGACCTCACGCAGCTGGTTGACCTTGATCGGGAAAACGCCGCGGTAGTCGCCCTCATATTCCTCCTCCTTAATCGCCTTGCGGAACGCCTCGTTGATCTTGTTCACGCGATGCCGCAGCAGATCTTGAAAGCGGATCACCATCGGCGCCTTCAGGCCCATGGCGAGCGCTTCGTCGATCACATCCATGATGCGGATGCAGCGACCGTCGGCGAGCGGTTGGACGTTGACGAAGCCGCTGTCATCGACCCCGAAATGACCGGAACCCCAGCGCTTGAAACCGTAATGTTCTTCGGACTTGGCGGCTGACCAGGAGGAGGCGGATTTACTTTTCAAAACGAGTGGATGGAACGGGCT
>CAMLSH010000370.1 GCA_946482625.1 uncultured Opitutaceae bacterium | reverse complement strand
CGTCGATCTCGCGCACGTGCGAGGCGATGATCAGCCCGTTGATCCCGCGCGAATAAAGGATCCGGCTCAACCGCCCATGCGTCAGGCCCGGCTCGCGCATCCAGAAATGTTCGAGGTGATACCCGAGCTCCTCCGCCTTCGCCAAAGCCCCTGCATAAAAGTCCGGATGCGCCGTCACCTTCTTCCAACCCAGCCGGCTGTTCCAGTTGGTCACGTACGCTAGCGTCGGCGGATTCCGGCGCGTCATGATGCGACCGCGGTATGCGACCAGCGCTTTCAACAACGGATCCGGCGCATAACCCAGCTTGTCGGCGAGCGCCTTGATTCGCGCCCGCGTCGCCTCCGGCAACCGCGGATTATTGCGCAACGCCAGCGACACCGTCGTCACATGCACCCCCGCTTCCTTCGCGATATCGAGCAACGTCACGCGCCGTTTATTCATGTCCGCCCGGATGCCGCTCAGAGCCGTTCCCCACAAGTCTAAAGTTAGTATCCATCGCTTCGTTGCCGCTGCTCATCCCCCGCGCTTGCCTGCTGCGACACCCCCATGTCTTCCGCGTCGAAGCCCGCCTCATTCGAGAGCTACCACACCCAACATTCGCCCTTCGGCGCCTTCGCCAGCTTTACGCTCGGCCTCGTCGACGCGCCTGGCGGCTTCGGCCACGCCCTCCGCGGCCCCGCCCGCCAGAATCTTTACATCGGCTTCCGCGCCTCCGCGAAGTCCGACTGGAATCTTCTCCCGTATTTCACGCCGCCCAAATCCAACGAAGTCGCCTTCGTCGGCGAACTCGCCGTTCCACAAGCGCCGAAAAACTACCGCTCCCTCCGCCCCGGCGACTACAACCGCCAGCTCGGCTGGGCCAGCGATACTTGGCACGCCGGCGACGAACGCTTCACCTTCTCGCTCCTGACCCCTTTCTCCCGCGTCCCCGATCCCGCGAAACTCCGCGGCGAAGACGCCCGCTTCCACCTCGCCCCGCTCGTCTGCGGTTTCATCGAGTACGACAACCGCCAGGGTAAAACCCCCGCCGAGCTCATCTTCGGCGTCGGCGAACCCGATCTCGGCCTGCATCCACTTTCCGACGACGCCAGCTCGCTCACCGGCTTCTCCTGCGGCCGTGAGTACGGCTACGCCACCAAACCAGGCAAAGGCATCGAGCTGCGCCAGGGCTTCGACGTCTTCACGCCCAAGTTCCGCGACTACCGCGGCCTCCTCGTCATCGGCGGCGAAACCGCCCTCGTGTTCACCGTTCCCGCCGGACAAAAAAAGCGCTTCCCGCTCGTCCTCGGTTTCTTCAACGCCGGCCAGATCACCACCGGCATCGAGTCGGCCTACGCCTACACGCAGCACTTCGACGACCTCAAAGACGTCCTCGCGCACGGCCTCAAACACCACACGCGTTACGCCAAGGTCGCTCGTGATCGCGACGACGAGCTCTCCAGCAGCCGCCTTAACGCCGACCAGCAATTCCTCCTCGCGCAGTCCACCCACAGCTATCTCGGCAACACCCAGCTCCTCTGGCATCGCGGCAAACCCCTCTGGGTCGTCAACGAGGGCGAGTACCGCATGATGAACACCTTCGATCTCACGGTGGATCATCTCTTCTTCGAACTCGAATGGCTCCCATGGGCCGTCCGCGACACCCTCGATCTTTTCGTCCGCCGCTACGCCTACAACGACCGTATCCGCGCCGCGGACCGCCTCGCCCCCGGCGGTCTGGCCTTCACCCATGACATGGGCGTGATGAATCACTTCACCCCGCCCGGCCGCTCGAGCTACGAGTGCGACAACGTCGAAGGCTGCTTCAGCCACATGACGATGGAGCAGCTCCTCAACTGGATCCTCACCGCCGTCACCTACGCGGAGAAAACCGGCGACCGCGCCTGGCTCCGCCGCAATAAAACCACGCTCCTCGCCTGCGCCCAAAGCCTCCAGCGCCGCGATCATCCCGACGCGAAACAACGCGACGGCATCCTCAAGCACGACTCCTCCCGCACCGGCACGCACGGCTGGGAAATCACCACCTACGACAGCCTCGACGTCTCCCTCGGCCAAGCGCGCAACAACCTCTACCTCTCCGTCAAAACTCTCGGCGCCTGGGTCCTCCTCGAAAACGCCTTCGCGCGCCTCGGCCTCAAAAAAGACTCCGCCGACGCCCGCGCCACTTCCGATCTGCTCGCCCGCTCCATCACACAAAAATTCGAGCCCGACACCGGCTTCTTCCCCGCCGTCTTCGAAAAAGGAAACAAGTCCCGCATTCTCCCCGCCGTCGAAGGTTTCCTCTATCCGCTGTATTTGGGTTATAGTGACGCCATCGATCCCGCTGGCCGCTTCGCTCCGCTCTTCGATCAGCTGCGTCAACATCTCACGCAAGCCCTCCAGCCCGGCGTCTGCCTCGACTCAACTTCCGGCGGCTGGAAAATGAGCAGCACCAGCCGCAACACCTGGTTCAGCAAGATCGCCCTTGCCCAGCACGTGATCCGCGAGCTCTTTCCCGAAACACTTTCCGAGGCCGCGCACGCCGCCGACCGCGTCCACGCCGACTGGCAACGCCAGCCCGGCTGCGGCACCTTCGCGATGTGCGACCAAATCCTGAGCGACACCGGCGTCGTCTGCGGCAGTCGTTACTACCCACGCGGCGTCACCGCCTGGCTCTGGTTGCTGGAAAAATAATCTCCGTCCGCTTCTTCGTTACCCCACCACCCCATGTCTCTCACCGAAAAACTTTCGGCCAAGGAAAAGATCGGCTACAGCCTCGGCGACGCCGCCGCGAACTTCGTCTTCATGACGATGATTCTTTTCCAGCTGAATTTCTACACCGACGTCTTCGGTCTCAGCGCCAGCGCCGCCGCCGCGATTCTTCTCTGGCCGCGTCTTTGGGATGCTCTCTTCGACCCAATCATGGGCGTGATCGCCGATCGCACGAACACCCGTTGGGGCAAATTCCGTCCGTGGATTCTTTGGACCTCCGTGCCGTGGGCGGTGTGCATGATCCTCGCCTACACCACGCCGCAAGGCTGGAGCATGGCCATGATGATCGCCTACGCCGGTATCACCAACACGATCCTCATGACGCTCTACTCGATGAACAACATGCCGTACTCCGCCCTCGGCGGCGTCATGACGAGCGACCTCAACGAACGCACCAAGCTCAACTCCTACCGCTTCGTCTCCGTCAACATCGCCCAATTCATCGTAGGTGGATTGACACTACCGCTCGTCGCCCGCTTCTCCGAAGGCTCCACACGCCAGCACGGCTGGCAGGTCACCATGACGATCTGGGCCGTCGTCTGCCTCGTCCTTTTCCTCATCACCTTCTTCAGCACGAAAGAACGCGTTCAACCCGTCGTACAGGCAAAATCCTCCGTCGGTCAGGACTTTTCCGACCTGGTGAAAAACGGCCCGTGGATCGCGCTCGTCTGCTACACGCTCTTCAACTTCGCGATGCTCTCCTTCCGCGGCGGGGCCCACTATAACTACTACCACCACTTCGCCGACAAAGCCGCCATGTTCGACTTCGTCGAGAAACTCGGCCTCACCACGCCGGTGATGGAGAAAGCGGATACAATCATGGACTACTGGCTCGGTTACATCGTCCACGGCAGCCGCGACATCGCCGCCAGCTCCAACGTCGCCGATGTCTTCAACAGCATCGTCAACATGACCGGCACCGCCGTGACGATCATCGTCATCATCCTCTCGGCTAACCTCTCCAAACGCTTCGGCAAAAAAGCCGTCATCGGCTGGGGCTTCACCTTATCCGCCCTGAACTCGTTCGCCCTCTACCTGCTCGATCCGACCAACACCGTCGGCATGTGGCTCCTCGCCGTCTCCGGCTCGATCTTCTACGCACCGACCATCGCCGTCGCCTGGGCGATGTACGCCGACGCCGCCGACTACTCCGAATGGCAAACCGGTCGCCGCTTCACCGGCATGGTCTTCGCCACCATCGGACTCTCGCTCAAAGTCGGTCTCGCCCTCGGCTCCGCGGCCTTCCTTTGGATCATGGCGGGATTCTGGGACTACGACACAAAGTTTTCGTCCGCGACCAACGCCGTCGCCGGTTACCACGCGACCAGCAGCATCGTCGTCGGCCTCCTCTTCCTTGGCGGAGCGATCTCGATCGCCGCGTGCAAACTCAACAAAACCCGCACGCTCGAAATGGCCGCCGAACTCGACGCCCGCCGCGCCAAAGCCACAGCCTGATCCGAGGTGGAGCGCGC
>CAMLSH010000369.1 GCA_946482625.1 uncultured Opitutaceae bacterium | reverse complement strand
TTAACCGGGTGGGGGTTCTGTCAAGTACCGCGCTTTTGCGAAACTTTTTGCCGCGCTTGGCTACACACTTACTCATGCAATTTCTGAAATTGGGGTCTGCTTTCTCCCTGTGGCTCGCGGTTGTCGCGATCATTTCGCCGGCCGCCCTCGCGCAAACGGCCGCGACGCAAACACCGGCTGAAGCGCCGCTTCCCGTCTGGGAAGCCACGCTGCCCGCTTTCGATGACGGCGCGTATGCGGCCAAGGTGGAAATGTTGATCGCCAAATTCGAAGCGGGCAGTGGCCGCAAACTGGCTCCGGGCGAAAAGAAGAAGGTGGGACTAAAGATCTACACCGATTCGGGCCCGGGCATGGCCACGCCGGTTCCCTTGGTTAAAGCGGTGATTGGCGCGCTTGAGCGCCGGGGATTCGGGAAGGACGATATTTTTCTTGTGGGTTTGAACCAGCTGCGCCTGCGCATGACGGGTTATTTGCCGTCCTTGGTCACGGGGCAGAGTCCGTTTAAAGGGCATCCGTTCTACGTGCTGGAGTCGGGGCGTTATTACGATCCCGTCTGGTTTTACGACAGCCCGCTGCCGTCGCGTTTCGATCCGATCTTCGCCGAAAAGAGCGTCGAGGGTGTCGAGGCCAACACGACGAAGGAACAGGACCGTAAGAGTTTCCTGGCTACGCCCCTGTTTCTCGACGCGGATTTCTGGATCAACCTGCCGGTTTACACCGACCATCAGTACCTCGGCGTGAACGGTGCGCTGGTGAACGCGACGTTGTGGAACGCCAGCAATACGGCGCGTTTCTTCCGCAGTCCGGCGAATGCTCCCGCGGCCGTCGCCGAGATGAGCGCGATCCCTGAGCTCCGGCAGACGTGGGCGTTCACGATCGCTAGCCTGGAGCATTATCAATTCATCGGCGGGCCGTATTTTAACTCTCTCTACACGGTTTCGGAGCCGCTGATCTGGCTGAGTGCCGACCCCGTGGCGCTGGATTCGTTCATGCTCACTCGCATCAATCGCTGGCGTGAACGCGCGGGGTTCAAGCCGATTTCCGAGGAGATCCGCACGCTCGATTTTGCCGAGACGCTTGGCGTTGGCTCGTCCAAGGCCGGGCCTGGACGTGTGATTCGCGTTGGCGAGTGATCCGGACGGCCGGATTTTCGGCTGAAAATGCCCTTGTCTCTCCGGGAGGAGTGCGGCCATTTCTAACGGGTCATGTCCCAAGCTGACTATCTCCCGATCCTGATCCAGATCTGCCTCGCGGCTGGCGTGGCTGTAACCGTCATCGGTTTCAGCCATCTCATCGGCCAGCGCGCCGCTAAAAACGCGATCAAGGACACCGCCTACGAGTGCGGCGTGAAGGGCGACGGCGTCGTCCACACGCGGTTTTCGGTGAAGTTCTACATCACGGCGATGTTGTTCATCATCTTCGATATCGAAGTGGTTTTCCTGATACCGTGGGCGTTCATCTATCGCGATTTCCTCGCGCAAAATTTATCCATCCTGGGGCCGATTCTGTTTTTCATCGGCGTGCTGGTGATTGGTCTGGTTTACGAAGTGAAGAAGGGCGCGCTGGATTGGGAGAAGTGACCGTTAGCGGGTCACGTTGATAATTCATCATGCGGCTGGAGAAAATCATCGCGCGCAGCCGCATCGTCGATCTCCGCAGCTCCGAGATGAAGGGATGCCTCGAGGAGCTGCTCGACGTGTCCCTCACGCGATCCCCTGAGTTGAAGCGAGACACGCTCTTGCGCGGGCTGCTTCAGCGCGAAAGCACGATGACGACTTATCTCGGCGCTGGTGTGGCCCTGCCGCACGTGCGCGTGAAGATGAAGCGCCGATACATTCTCGCCATCGGGCGGAGCCGGGTGGGCGTGCGACATGATCGTGCGAAAACCGATGAGCCGGTGCGCTTGATCCTCATGCTGCTCGCCGATGAAAAGGCGCGCGACTACTTGCAGGTGCTGGCTTCGATCGCGCGACTGGCGCAGGATATCGAAGTCGTTAAGACGCTGATTGACGCTCCGTCGTTGGACGATCTCAACGACCGGCTCACCGCGGCGTTGGGCGGCATCACGGCAAGGCCAGTGCAGGCCCAGCAAAGCCGGATCAACCGCATGATGATCCGTCAGGCGGATCGCGTGGCCAAAGGCACGGACTGCTCGGCGATCATGGTTTTCGGCGACACATTTACGGGCGGGATCGAGCCGGGCAGCTGGGAATCCAGTGCGAAAGCGCTGCTAGTCACGCGAAATCTCGTCGATCTCGGCGACGCGGAGCGGAGTTTTAGCGAAGTGATCCAGGTGCGGTCGTTTTCGAACCAGCGCCTGGCCCAGCTACGCAGTGCGATGCTGGTGGCGCTGACGCGCGGGGTGATTTCCTTTAACGACCGCATCTGCTGCATCGGCGGCATCGCGGGTAGCAACCAGTTCGATACGATGGTGGTGGTCGACGTGGAGCGGGAGTTCCAGACCTTGCTCACGGGGCACACGGATCTTTTGCCCGAGGATGTGAAGCCGGAGGTTCTGGAGCGGGTGATCGCGGTCGCCACCGAGCTCGCCGTCGAAGGGCGGGAGGGGCGTCCCGTCGGCTGCCTCTTCGTCATCGGCGACACGACGCGGGTGGAGAAGCTCATCAAGCCGCTCGTGTTGAATCCGTTTTATGGTTACAAGGAGGAGGATCGCAACATCCTCAATCCGTTCATGGATGAGACGGTGAAGGAGTTTTCATCCATCGACGGCGCGTTCGTGATCCGCGGCGACGGCGTGGTGGTTTCGGCAGGCAGCTTGATCCAGGCGACCGACAACGACCACTCGCTACCCAGCGGTCTGGGCAGCCGACATGCGGCGGGCGCGGCGGTGTCGGTGGCGACGCAGGCGATCGCGATCGTGGTTTCGTCGAGCACCGGGCAGGTGACGCTGTTTCGCCGGGGTGTGATGCTGCCATTGATGGAAAAGGGGATGGGGCTCAAGTGAACGTCGTAGCGCGCCGGGCATGACACGCTCGACTTCGTTGTTCCTGGATGTGCTGAGGCTGGCGGCGGCGCTGGTGGTGTTCTTTGCGCATACGACCCACTACTGGAACCCAGGTTTGCTCGGGCCGATGCAGGTTTGGGCGCATGATGCGGTCATTGTTTTTTTTGTGCTTTCGGGCTATGTGATCGCGCACACCACGAGAGATGGCGGGCGCGATGCGCGGCTCTACACGGTGGCGCGGTTGTCCAGATTGTACTCGGTCGTTATTCCGGCGCTGGTGCTGACAGCGGTGCTCTGGGTGATCGGTCGGGAGTTCGATCCCGAGCTCTACGCGCATTATGAGCGGGCCCATCCTTGGGCGCGTTTTGGAGTATCGGCGGTTTTCCTGAACGAGGTGTGGATGCGCGAGCTTTCGCCGCCCACGAACACCCCGTTCTGGTCGCTTGGATACGAGGCGTGGTACTACGTGTTTTTCGGCCTGATGCTGTTCGTGAAGTCCCGCGGCTGGAAGTGGCTGCTCCTTGGCGCGAGCGCGGCGATCGCGGGTCCCAACGTGCTTATGTTACTTCCTGTCTGGCTGGTGGGCGTGGCTGCGTATGTGTGGAGAGATGTCGGTCGGCTTTCGCGGGCAACCAGCGTGATCGGGTTGATCCTTTCCGCAGGCCTGACCGTATTGGCGTTGCGAAGTTTGCCGGACTGGCCCGAAACGCCGGGCTCCGCTCCTTGGTATTTTGCTGGCGCGGCGGTGAGCGACTTGATCGGCGGGCTCGGGTGGGCTGCAGTGATTTGGTTTTTCAATCGTGTATGCATCAACGTGAGCGTCCCCGCGGCGCTCTATCGGCCGGTGCGTTGGGTAGCTGGGCATACGTTTTCACTCTATCTGTACCACGCGCCGCTCGTGATCTTGGCGACAGCGCTGGTGCCGCCGTTCATGGTCAAAGGCATGGAATGGGTGCCGATGGCGGTGATTTTGATCTTGGTGTTTGGTTTGGGCGGCGTGACCGAGGCGCAACGCGGGCGTTGGCAGCGCGGGCTTGGCTGGATCTGGGATCGCGCAGCCGCTCATGGCAGGCGAAGTGACGGGGCGGCGAATCGCCGCTCACCGGTGGGGTGAGGGAGGCGTGAAGTTTGTGGTTGCGCCGCGTCCAGCCGGGACGTTTCTTCGACCTTTCAACCATTTAAAACCATGCAAGAAGTCGTCACCCTGGAATGCACCGAAGCCAAGAAAGAGGGTAAGCCTGTTTCGCGCTATCTCACCA
>CAMLSH010000368.1 GCA_946482625.1 uncultured Opitutaceae bacterium | reverse complement strand
CCATCGACACCCGCCTCCTCGCCGCCAGCAACCGCCCGCTCGCCGACCTCGTTGAAGCAAAACTCTTCCGCGAAGATCTCTACCACCGCCTCCATCTCCTCCACGTCGCCCTCCCGCCTCTGCGCGACCGCGGCACCGATCTTCTCGCCCTCGCCAGCCACCTCCTCAAGCGCCTCGCCGCCCGCCACCGCCGCCCGGATCTGAAAATCACCGCCGATGGCGAAGCCCGCCTTCTCGCCCAGCCTTGGCGCGGCAACATCCGCGAACTCGCCCACGAACTCGAACGCGCCGTCATCTTCACCCCCGGCCACACGCTCGACTTCGCTCACCTCTCCGCTCTGCCCTCGTCGTCGACCGCCGCCGGCATCTGGCGCAATCCCGCCTGGCGCCTGCCCGAACAAGGCTTCGCCCTCGACTCCGTGATCGACGCCCTCGTCGCCGAAGCCCTCCGCGAAACCAACGGCAACGTCTCCGCCGCCGCCCGCCGCCTCGGCGTCACCCGCGAATTCCTCCGCTACCGGCTCTCCGGCGAAAAACCCTCCGGTCCTGCTGCCACCGCTGGTGGTCCACCACCAGCCTGACGCGCCGCCGCCCCTCACCGTTGGTTGCAGACAACCATACTCGTCGGCACTCCTCGCCCGCCTTCAATACCGATCGATCTCCATTCCAATCGGATCCAACCACTTAGCCGATTCCATTGAGGGCTGGCACAATCTGCGCAATAGCAGTCGTGCCCACTTACTCACTACACCCTCCTACACCTACGATCTGCTTTCTCGCCATGATCAACCCTCCCTCCTCGTTTCGCCTTTTCCTCATCGCCGGTTCGCTCCTGCTCGCCGGCTCTGCCCACGCGCAGATGGACCCGGGATTCCTCGGCAAACGCTACGCGGGCGCCTCGCTCTTCATCGAAACCGTCCATGAGGTCGACCTCGACGCCGGCACCGGCATGCTCGGCACCGCCAATCTCCCGCTCAACGCCAACGTCGATCTCAACGGCTACGCCTCCTACGAGCGCTTCAGCGACTACAGCATCCGCGACAAACGCCTCGGCGCCAATCTCGTCGGGTATCTGGAACTCGACTACTTCAAGCCGTTCGTCGAAGCCGGCGTCGCCGGCACCTGGCAGTCGTCCACCATCGCCGGCCGCACTTACGACAGCCACGACGGTATCTATGTCGCCGGCCTCGGCGTGGAAGCCGCCGTCGGACGCCAGACCGCGTTTTTCCTGAAGGCGAATTTCAACAAATTCTTCGACAGCGACAACGGCGACTACTGGACCTACACGGCCGGCCTGAACACCTGGTTCAACGACAAGATCGGTGGCTATGCCTCCGTCGCCTTCAACGAAAGCGAAACCACGGTCTACACCTTCGGCGCCGTCTACCGCTTCTAAGTCGCTCCGCGCCTCTACTCGCCTCCGCGTCCGCGGGCCGGCGCCGGGAACACCTCCCGGGCCGCCTCGCCCGCACCTTCACGCTCAAACAACAGCCCGCCCCGCACCGGCCTGTTAACCGCAACGCCCGTCCGTACTCCGCTTTATGAATACCCCGGCTTCCTCTCCGCGCCCGGCCCGCTTCCTCCGCCACACTCCCTGGCTCATGTCGGCCGCTTTGCTCCTCACCGGCGTCGCCACTCTCCGCGCCGATCGTTTCATCGTTCCGACCGACAGCGGCTCGGCATCATCTTCCTCCAGCAGTTCGTCCAGCTCGCCCCCGCCATCATCCGACTCCGGTGGGTCCAGCTCCTCCGGTTCGTCATCCTCCGGAGGCTCCTACTCGGGCGGATCTTCATCGAACTACGACTCGGGTGGCGGTCGCTTCATCGTCCCCGTTCCCCCTGGCGGCGGCCGGATTTCCCCCGGCGGAGGTTACGGTGGCGGCTACGGCGGCTACTATGGTGGCGGCCATTACTACGACCCGTTCTGGGGCGGCTGCTATTACTGGGGCGGGAACTATTACTTCTGGGGCGGCCACTACTATTCGCCTTTCCACCACCGGTATTCGGTTTATCGCGACCCTCGTTTCTACGACTACCGCTCGGTGCCGGCGGAGAACACCCAATCACCCATCTTTTTCCCGCCGTCTCCTCCCCCGCTCGGCGCCGCCGTTCCTCCACGGCCGCCGTCGCTGACTTCGATCACCGCACCCGCGAGTCTCGCCTCTTATGTGTACGAGCCTTTCTACGCGCCGCTCAGCACACGTCTGGCAAACTCCGATCTCACCAAAAAACTCCTCCAGCGCCTCGACGCCTACAAGGCCGCGCGCACCCGCCTTCAAAACGAGCTGCTCCAACGCCTCGACGAGCTAAAGGAAGCCGATCCCGACACCCGTACCAGCGAGCTCGGCACCCTCGCTTCCCGACAAGCCGGCGAACTCGCCAAACTCGAAGCCGAAGCCGAAGACCTCCGAGGCGATCTCCTTCACGGCGGTCTCGTCGGACTTTTCTCCGGCACCGGTGACTGGAACCAACGCCGCCGTTGGCGTCTCGGTGAGGGCTCTCTGGCGCTCCCACGCGAACAACTGACCTCGGTGGAATTCCGCGTCGTTCGCGCCGCCGTCTTCTATCAAGAGGGACTCTCGCCCGAACAACGCCGCCTCCTCCGCGAAGTGGAAATGGAACTACAGGTCGCCGCCTTCAAGCCGAAGGACGCCCCGGCCACCAACCCCGACGAGAAACTCCTGTTCTTCTCCCCGGAGACCGCCCGCCTCCCGCTTCCAGCCGACGTGCCGCCGTCGCTCTCACTGAAGATCGCTTCTTACGAAGAGGACAAAAACGCCCTCAAATCCGAGCTCCGCGACGCCATCTACACGCTCGACTCGGCGCCTGCCAGCCGCCGCGAGGAAACCTTGCGCAAGCTCGCCGAAAGCCAGACCCCACGCTTCGCCACGCTCGAAGGCCTCGCCGAGGAAATTCGCGCCGAGTTCGCCCGCCTTCCCAACCCTCCCGGCCCGCCCGTTCCTCCCGCGTTTCCCACCAGCCTGAGCGCGCGCATCACGGCCTATCAGACAGAAAAAGCGGCGCTTCAAAAGATGCTCCAAGCAAGCCTCGAAGAAGTTCGTAAAGCCAACGGCAACGCTTCGCTCAAACTCGTGAAGAAAGACGCCCCGGCCGTGGGTCCATCCACGTTCCGTCTCGAAGTCGCCGAGGCCGAAAACTCCGATGCCGTGATCGCCGCCGCTCGCAAGGCCATCGAAACCTTTAACCGGGAAAATGCGAAACGCCTCGCCGACATCGGCAAAGAACGCGAAGCCATCCGCGCCGAAGTCGCCAGCTTCGCGTCCGATCACAAGGCCAGCGCCGGTAAATCCGTGGAAACCCTCATCGGCGATTTCGACGCCGGCCTAAAGCAGGGCGAGCGCTGGCAGCACTACCGCTACTACCAGATCGCCGTCCTCCAACCCGGCCTCTCACCGCAGCAACGCCGCCTCCTCTTCGAGGTCGCCCTCGAACGACTCAATATCCCCCTCCCCGCCGGCGAATACCCGCCATGATGTAACGGCCCTCGACGGAACTCCCCCGGTTCCGTCGAGACGTCTTTAACCCACCGCGTTCGCGAAATTTTTTCCACCGCCCTGTCACCAAACGAGACTCGTCTCCGTCAAACTGTTCGCCGATGTTCGCATGCGTCATCGGCGAATTTTTTTGGTAACTCGTTCCTCCCGTGGCCGGAGCCCCCAAACCCATCTCTTCCCCCGCGCAACCCCAGTCGCGTCTCCTCCTCGTCACCGCTGCGACCGGAGCGCTCCTCATCGCGATCTTCGCCATCATGGTCATGCGTTTCGGCGACGAACTGCGCGCTGAAATCCGCCAGAAACTCATCGAGCGCGACGCCGCCGTCATTCATCCCTTCGCCGCGCAGCAGCTCATCGAAAGCGAAGCCGCCTTGCATAATCTCCAGCCCGGCTCCGCCGCCGCGCTGAACGCCGTCCTCAAAAGCGCGCGCCAAAACGGCATGCTCGCCGTCGCCGTTTTCGACGAGGAAGGCCGCACGTTGCAAACGGTGCCTTTGTCCATGCCCTTCGTGGAACTGCCGTGGGACGATTTCGTCGTACTCCTCGGCGGCGGCACCATCAGCCGTTACCACCCCGCCTTCCCCCTCGACCAGCATTTCACCGGCATCCCGGCAGGAGAACGCGCCCCCGTATTGGAAGTCCTGTTACCGCTCTACGGAAGCGGCATCGGCCTGCTCGCCGGCTTCGCGCGCTACTACATCGACGCCCGCCCGCTCAC
>CAMLSH010000367.1 GCA_946482625.1 uncultured Opitutaceae bacterium | reverse complement strand
ACCGCCGAGCGCGGCCGCCTCATCGATTCGTGGGTCGATGGACACAAATACGTCTTCGAAAAACGCGCCATCGTCTATGGCGACGAAGACCTCGTGATCGGCCTCTCCGCCCTGCTCACCGAGATCGGCATCGTTCCCGTCCTCTGCGCCTCCGGCGGCCGTAGTGGACGTTTCGCGACAGCGCTCCGCGAAGCCGCTCCCGAGATCGAAGGCCGCACCACCATCCGCGAGGGCGCCGACTTCGCCGACATCGCGGACCTGGCGGCGACGCTCAAGCCCGACTTCCTCATCGGCGCCAGCAAAGGCTACGGCCTCGCCCGCAAGCTCGGCGTTCCTCTCATCCGTTGCGGTTTCCCAATTCACGACCGCATTGGCGGCCAGCGCGTCCTCCACGTCGGTTATGCCGGCGCGCAGCAGCTCTTCGATCAGATCGTCAACACCCTCCTCGAGCGCAAGCAGGGCGATTCACCCATCGGATACGCGTACCTCTGACCACTCTCCACATGATCAACGACCTCGTCACACCGTCCACCTGCGTCGAAGTCGCCGCCTCGCCGCTCACCCCCGCCACCGTCGCCCGCGATTTTTCCAAGCATCCGTGCTTCAACAAAGATTCCCACCACACGCACGGCCGCATCCACCTGCCCGTCGCCCCGCGCTGCAACGTCCAATGCAATTTCTGCAATCGTAAGTTCGACTGCATGAACGAGAGCCGCCCCGGCGTGACCAGCGCCGTGCTCACGCCCGTGCAGGCCGCCGACTATCTCGACGCCACGCTCAAGAAAGTCCCCAACCTCGCCGTCATGGGCATCGCCGGTCCCGGCGATCCGTTCGCCAACGCCGTCGAGACCATGTCCACGCTGAAGCTCGTGCGTCAGCGCCACCCGGGCATGATCCTCTGCCTCGCAAGCAACGGCCTCGGCATCGGCCCGCACATCGACAATCTCGCCGCGCTCGAGGTCAGCCACGTCACCATCACCGTCAACGCCGTCGATCCCACCATCGGCGCGCGCATCTACGCCTGGGTCCGCGAGGGCCGTCGTCCGCTGCGGGGGATCGACGCCGCGCAACTGCTTCTGGATCGCCAGCTCGACGCCATCGTCCGCCTCAAGGCCGCCGGCATCGTCGTCAAAATCAACTCGATCATCATCCCCGGCATCAACGACCGGCACATCGAGGATATTGCCGTCAAAATGGGCGCGCTCGGCGTGGACCTCATGAACTGCATGGCGTTTCTCCCCGTGCAGGGCGCCGAGTTCGAAAACCTCCCGCCGCCCGATCCCGCCTTCGTCGCAGGCACGCGCATGAAAACGGGAAAATATCTCCCGCAGATGACGCACTGCGCCCGCTGCCGCGCCGACGCCGTCGGCCTCATCAATGAGCCCAACTCCGCCGAACAGATGGCCACGCTCGCCGCCTTCGCAAAACCCAACGCCGCCACCATCGCCACGCGCCCGTACATCGCCGTCGCCTCCGAAGAAGGCATGCTCGTCAACCAGCACCTCGGCGAAGCGCCCCGTCTGCTCATCTTCAAACAAGATCCCGAAACGCCCGCCGGCGTGAAATTCGTCGAGCTGCGCAAAACGCCTCCGCCCGGCTCCGGACTCAATCGCTGGAACGAACTCGCCGATCTGCTCCACGACTGCCGCGCCATGCTGGTCTCCGCCGCCGGTCCGCAACCCCGCCGAGCCATCGAAGAACGCGGTATCCGCGTTGTGGAGATGGAGGGCCTCATCGAGGAAGGCCTCGTCGCCCTCTTCAAAGACCAGCCGATTCCCACCTCGCTCGCCCGCCGTTTCACCAGTTGCGGCGACGGCTGCAAAGGCGCCGGCAACGGCTGCAGCTGAGGACGCATCCCATTTCCAATTCCACCACGCCATCGCACCGCACTCATGTCACCGACTCTGATCCAAGCCATCAACCAGCAAGCCAACCGCGAGCTCTCCACGAGCAACCTCTTCCGCGCCCTCGCCTACTGGGCCGACGCCGAACACCTCAGCGGTTTCGCCGCCTTCTTCGCGACGCAGGCCGAGGAAGAGGAATCTCACGCCAAAAAGTTCTACCAGTTCCTCACCGACCGCGGCTCGGTCCCCGTCATCGGCCCGCTCGATGTGCCCGCCAACGCCTACGAAAGTCTCCTCGCCATCGCCCACCTCCTTCACGCCCATGAACGCGAAAACACCCGCTGCATCCACGCGCTCTACGAAGTCGCCGGAGCTGAAAAAGACTACGCCACGCAGGTCTTCCTCCACGCCTTCATCAGCGAGCAGGTCGAGGAAGAATCATGGACCGACAAGCTGCTCACCAAGGTCAAACAGAGCACCTGCGGTGGCGCCCTCTTCAACCTCGACCGCCACATTTCCAAAGAGCTCACGAGTCCCGAGTAATCAGGCCGGCCGCTCTTCACCGCCATCCTTCACCCACCGCCACCATGGATAAACCCGCCCACCATCTCTTCGTCTGCGGCAGCTTCCGCGCCAACGGCACCTCTCAGGGAAACTGCTTCAAAAAGGAATCCCTCCAGCTCGTTCAACACCTCCAGGCCGAAGTCGACGAACGCGGCCTCGAAGGTATCGCCGTCGCCATGACCGGCTGCCTCAACTGCTGCGTCAACGGGCCCGTCGTCATCGATTATCCCTCCGGCCATTGGTACAAAGGCGTCACCCCCGCCATCGCCGACGAGATCCTCGACGCCATCGAAAACGGCACCGTCGCCGAAGCCCACCTCGTCTAACCCTCCAACGCTTTTCCCCACTCCCGCCATGGCTCACAAAATCCATTCCGAATCCTGCTCCGCCTGCGGCGCCTGCTCCGAAGCATGCCCCGAGGGCGCGATCAGTTACCTCGCCGGCAAGGCGATCTACACGATCGATCCCGAGAAATGCATCGACTGCGGCGCCTGCCAGGCCGCCTGCGGCAGCGGCGCCGCCCGCGCCGACTGAGTTGCCCTCGTCATGGCGACCGGCGAATACCTCCACCTGATCGACACGACGCTCCGCGACGGCGAACAAGCCGCCGGCGTCGTCTTCACTCGTTCGGACAAAATCGCCATCGCCCGCGCACTCGCTGAGGCCCGCGTGCCCGAACTCGAAGTCGGTATCCCCGCGATGGGCACGGACGTGATCGACGACATCAACGCCGTCGCCGACGCCGTTGCCGGTGGCCCGCGAATCATCACGTGGTGTCGCGCCACACCCGACGACCTTGCCGCCGCCCGCCATTGCCGCGTCGCCGGCGTGCACCTGTCATTTCCCGTTTCCGAAATTCATCTTCGCATCTGGAAGAAAAACCCTTCGGGCATTCTCGCGTCGCTACGCGAACTTACCGTCGCCGCCCTTGAACATTTCTCTCAGGTCACCGTCGGCGCCCAGGACGCTTCTCGCGCCGATCCCGGCTTCCTCGCCGAGTTCGCCGCCGCTGTCGCCGACACGCCCGCCGTCCGCCTGCGCATCGCCGACACCGTGGGCACACTCTCCCCCAATCGCACCACCACCTTGATCGCGCGCCTCCGCCGCGCTGCGCCCTCGTTGCCGCTGGAGATGCACGCGCACAACGACCTCGGTCTCGCCAACGCAAATACGCTCGCCGCTTTTTTCGCCGGCGCGTCCTCCGCCAGCGTCACCGTTAACGGCCTCGGCGAACGCGCGGGCAACGCCGCGCTCGAGGAAGTCGTCATGGCGTTGAAAATTGCCGAGGGCATCGACTGCGGCATCGACACCACGCGCTTCGCCGCTCTCTCCGCCCTCGTGGCCCGCGCCTCCGCGCGACCGGTGCCCCCTGAAAAACCCATCGTCGGCAGCAGCGCCTTTCTCCACGAATCCGGCATCCACTGCGCCGGCCAGTTGCGCGACGCCCGCAGTTACGAAGCATTCTCTCCCGCCTCAGTCGGCCGTCGCGTCTCCGACTTCGTGCTCGGCGCACACACCGGCGGATCGGCCGTCGCAGCGATGATGCGCGCGCGAGGTATTGAAGTGACGACTACCGCCGCCCGGTCGCTCGCCGCACACGTCCGCACCCTGGCCCGTCGGCGCGGCGGCCCGCTCACCCCCGCCGAAGCCCAGACCATCTACGGAGCGGCGACGTCCCCGTCGCCTGACGCACACCAGCGCATGCTCTGTTCATTCGGCGACGCGGACGTCGCCGCTCCCTAGCCCCCGCCCCCCCCCCCCCCCCCCCCCCCCCCCCCCCCCCCCGGGGTTTATTAAAAAAGAGCAGGGGCCCCCCCGCGGGGCGGGC
>CAMLSH010000366.1 GCA_946482625.1 uncultured Opitutaceae bacterium | reverse complement strand
ACTACTGGACCGGCACCGTCTACACCACCAACCGCCGCGTCTGGGAACACGACGACGCATTCAAAGCCTATCTCCAAAAAATCCACGCCATGTGCGTCGACATGGAAACCGCCACCATCTTCATGACCGGTTTTTATAACGAAATCGCCACGGGCGCGCTCCTCCTTGTCAGCGATCAACCCATGACGCCCGACGGCGTGAAAACCGCCAAAAGCGACCGCGCCGTCGATGCCGCTTACGTCGAGGATCACATCAAAATCGGCATCGCTTCACTCAAACAGTTGATCAACCAGGGCCTCACCGTGAAGCACCTCAAATTCTGAACCCGCGTCGCGCGTGTTGCTGAACGCCTGCCCCCAGCGCTCGCGCCAATACATCGCGAAGCTCTGTCCCGCGCAGCGCCGCCTCCGACCACGTCGGTACCTGCGGCACCACCTCCCCTGAAACTTCCCGTCCGCTAAATCCGAGCGCTTTGGTCGTCCGCCAACGATTCCGCCCGCCCGCGCTCTTCCCTTTCGGATTTTCCACTGGTCATCGCCCACCCGTCGCTGGTCACTACCCATCGCCCGTGCTCACCACTTCTCCAGCGACCGTCCCGTCCGACCGCCACGCCGCACTCCCCTTCCGCCGTCCACGCGCCTTCAAGCTCTGGCTCGCGTACGTGCCCGTGGCAAAACTCGCCGGCCTCGCTCTTTTTTTCTCCGGTCACCGCACCCTCGCAGTCCTCGTTTTTTTTAGTCCCGGCCCATGGCTCATCTGGCAGTTTCTCGTGCCCACCTCGCACGGCTTCGGCCCCGCCATCCGCCGCTTCCGCACCGACCGCCGCGAGGTCTGGCTCACCATCGACGACGGCCCCGACCCCGTCACCACTCCCGGTGCGCTCGATCTGCTCGACCAATATCGCGCCCGCGCCACGTTCTTTGTCATCGGCGAAAAAACCGCCGCGCATCCGCAACTCATCGCCGAAATAGTCCGCCGCGGGCACACGCTCGGCAACCACACGCACACGCATCCACAGGGCAGTTACTGGAATGCCGGCACCCGGCGCACCGGTGAGGAAATGGATTGGTGCGACGCCGCTCTCCGGGCCGCCGGCGCTTCCTCGCCACGTTGGTTTCGTCCGCCGGTCGGCCTCAAGGGCCTCGCGCTCCATCGCCAGCTCGCCGCGCGCGGCCTCGAACTCGTCCTCTGGAGCGCCCGCGGTTACGACACCCAGGTTCGCGATCCCGACAACGCCGTCCGCCGTATCCGGAAAACACTCACGCCCGGAGTCATCATCCTCGCACACGAAAGCGGCCCCGCCGGTTCCCCCCGCCTGCAAGTTCTGGCGCGGCTCCTCGCGAGCCTCGCCGAAGAGGGCTACGCGTGCATCATCCCCGATCCCGCTCAGCTGATTCGGGACTAACCGGTCGGCCCCGTGAGCAACAGTATCGCTGATCAACCGGTGGCGCCGCCCGAAACGTCCGGCTTGTCGTGGCGCGACTTTCCTTCTGCGTCCGCTTTCGCCCCGTCCTGAGCTTCCGGGGACTTGTGAGCATCCGTCGTTTTGATCGCCCCGATGATCAGAGTGAGTTCGTGAATGGACGTTTTTAACCGCGCCGCCTGCGCGTTGAGATGGGTCGAGGCGCTGGCCGACTCTTCCGCACTGGCCGCATTCGCCTGCGTCACTTTATCCAGCTCGGCGATGGCGATATTCACCTGCGCCAGTCCCTGGCTTTGTTCCTTCGAGCCCGAAGCGATGTCGCGCACCAGATCGTCCATCCTGCGCACCTTCTCGAGAATGTCGGTCAACACACCGGCCACTTTTCCGCTCACCGCGACACCATGATCACTCTTGCCGATCGCATCGCTGATCATGTCCGCCGTTTCCCGAGCGGCCTGCGCTGCGCGTTGCGACAACGTCCGGACTTCTCCTGCAACAACCGCAAAACCCGCGCCGGCGTCGCCAGCACGCGCCGCTTCCACCGCGGCATTCAACGCCAGCAAGTTCGTCTGAAACGCGATCTCGTCGATAGTCTTGATGACCTTCGCGATGTTGTCGCTGGCCGCCTTGATGTCGGTCATCGCGCGCACCATCTCCCGCATTTGCTCCGCGCCGGCATCGGCGGATTGCCGCGTCTGCCCCGCGAGTTCCTGCGCCACGACCGCGTGCTCGGCGTTACGCCGCGTCATGCTCGCGATCTCCTCGAGCGTTGCGCTCGTTTCCTCGAGTGACGCCGCCTGCTCGCTCGCACCTTGCGCCAGCGCGTGGCTCGCCTCCGCGATTTCCGCCGCAGCCGCGCTCGATTGCACGCTCGTGCTGTCGATGCTGCCGATCGCCCCCGCCAACGGTCGCACGATCATTCGCCGATTAAGAAAAACAAAACCCACCACCACGAGCCCCGTCACCGGGACGATCCAACGCAACGTCGTGAACATCCCCGCCTTCACGACGCGGTCCACCCGCGCGAGATCGGCCTTGAGCAAAAACGCCCCATGCACCTCGCCCGTCTTCCAGTTCTCCATGGCGAAACCGACGATGTCCTTTCCGTCCTTCGTCGGACTGTTGGTCGGGTCACCATGACAGTGGAGACAATCCTGCGTGAGCTTGATCGGACGCGCGTAAATCAACTTCCCCTGCTGGCGGTCCACGGTGAAATACTCCTCCACGTCGCCCTTCTCGAGCATCGCCAGAATCGCCTCCTCCTCGGGCGTGGGGCTATTCTTCTCGTTTCTCGCCCGCTTCTTGGGAATGCGAAACTCGTAACCCTCCTGCGCCGCGACTTTCTCCAGCGCGGTCCACGCCGCCACCACCGGGATCGTCTGGTAAAGCGCCGAGCCGCGCAGGTCGCCAGTTTTATGATACTCGGCCAGCAATGTCGCACGATCGAAGGCCCCTCGCTGTCCCAGCGCCGAGATGCTCTGCCGCACACTCTCCGCCTCCAACACCGCCGACCGCATGGTGCGCTTCGTCAGCTCCACCCCTTGATTTTCAATGACGTTTCGCTGCACCAGCAAACCCACGACGACGCTCAAGCAAACTGCTCCCAGCGCCGCGACCATGACTTTGTTGCCGAGTTTCATGACAGGTAATCTCCATCGGGATTGATGAACGCTGTTCTCAAATCTGGCCCAAACACGATCAGGGCCGGACTTTCTTATCCAATCGGCCCAAAACCAGAAATCATAAGGAGACTGGGCGCACAACCCCCATCTAGCCCGACGTTTACCACGCCCTCGCCGCTCCACGGCATTCGCTCTCGACGCGTCCCCGCCCGCTCGCACAGTCGTCTTCCGCATGCACGGCCCTGCCCGCTCCCCTTCCCATCTTCTCCCCCGTTTGCTCAGGATTTTGCTGCCTATCTCGCTGGTCGTGATGCTCACGCTCGCCGTCACCCACGGCGCTCCCCCCGGCGCACGCTCCGCCTCGCCCGCGCAGCAGCGCATCAAGCCCGTCAAGCCCACTCCCGCTGCCGATTCCAAGCCCGTCGTCCAGGCGCCCACCGCGCCGGCCGCCAGCCCGCAAGCCTCCACCCCCTCCGTCTACTATCCGCGCAACGGTCCCGCCATCATGCTGGGTATCGATGTGCTCGCCGCGCAAAACTTCGCGCCCATCGCCGGCAAACGCGTCGGACTCCTCACGCACCCGCCCGGCGTCAACCGCCTCGGTGTCAGCTCCATCGACGTCCTCCGCGCCGCTCCCAATGTCCAACTTGTCGCCCTCTTCGGCCCCGAGCACGGCATCTACGGCAAAACCGCCGCCTCGGTGAACATCGCCGACACCATCGATCGCCGCACCGGCCTGCCCGCGTATTCGCTTTACGGTAACAACAAGAAGCCCACTCCCGCCCAGCTCAAGGGCCTCGATGCACTCCTGATCGACATGCAGGACATCGGCGTGCGCTCGTACACGTTCTCCGTGTGCATGAAGTACGCGATCGAAGCGTGCTTCGAAAACGGCGTCGAAGTCATCGTCCTCGACCGCCCAAATCCCCTCGGTGGCCTCAAAGTCGACGGCCCGCTCCTCGACCGCCAGTTCTTCAGCGGCGTCGGTCAATATGTCATGCCCTACGTCCACGGCATGACCATGGGCGAACTCGCCCGCATGGCCGCCGGCACGCCCGGTGCACTCGATATTCCCGAGGCCGCCCGTCTGCGCGGACGCCTCAGCGTGATCCCGATGCAGGGCTGGCGCCGCGCCATGCGCTGGCCCGAAACCGGCCTCACCTTCGTGCCGACCTCCCCGTACATCCAGGATTTCGCCGCCTGCGTCGGCTACGCCATGACCGGCCTCGGCT
>CAMLSH010000365.1 GCA_946482625.1 uncultured Opitutaceae bacterium | reverse complement strand
CAGCGGCGGCGTTGCGGGCTCATTCGCTGAGCGCGTGGTCGTCGAGGAAGATCCATTTATCGACGTCGATCTTGTGCGCGTTGAGCGCGGCGGCGTACTCGCTCTTCTTCACGAGGCTGGCGGGTGAGTTCATGATCATCTGGATCTTCTCGTTGGGGATGTGGTGGCGCAGGAGCAGCATCGAGGCGTCGTAGTCGCGGCTGTCGTAGCCGACTCCGAGTTTTCGATACGCTTCGTCCGAGGAGAGCACCTGGCCGCCTTCAGTCATCATGCGGTCGGTGGCGTAGGCGCCGAAGCCGGCGCCGCGTCCGTCGTTGTAGAGGAGGAGCATCGCGCCGACGCCGTAGGAGACGATGTGTTTGACGGACATCTTCATCTTGTCGCGGTTCTCGACGGTGCGGAGCGGGAAGCGGTTGAAGAGGGATTCGCTGTGAACGCGGACGACGGGGATGTCGTAGATGCGCGGGGTGCCGTGGGTTAGAACAACGAATTCCTGGCTCGTAACTACGTCGTAGTAGACGTGGACGCGGAACCAGTAGGGCGTGGTCAGCAGATCGACGATGGGGTCGGAGGGGTTTTCTTTTTTGAAAGCGGTTATGCTGTCGGTGTCGATTTTGACGAAGAAACGGTTTTCGCGGATGAGCTGATAGCCAAGCACGAGCGGCTTGGGGCCGGCCATGTAGCGGTCGATGGATTTTTTTTGGAAGAGCTCTTTGAACTGCGCCTCGGTGAGGAGGATGTCGTTATCGACGGGTTTCATCGGCAGGTAATAACTGGCGGAGTAGATGAAGCGGCGGGCGTTCGGGAGAACGTGCGGTTTGAAGGGGATGACGGGTTCAGGTGGGAGCGCACGTTTGACGGTGGTCTCGGAGGGGCGCTTGAGGATGTGGCCGCCAGCAGCCTTCGACGTGAGGTAGGCGAGGTTGAAGGGCGAAGGTTCGAACTCGAGGGCTTCGGTGCCGGCGATGGGCACGCCTTGGGATTTGAGCGCGTCGACTTTGTCGGGGTTGTTGGTGAGGACAACAAACGGCGCGGTGATGCCGAGGAGATAGCAGATCTGGGAGATGTTGTCGTAATTGCGGTGGTCCTTTTTGAGGCCCATCGACGCGTAAGCCTGAAAGGTCGAGAGCTGGTCGAGTGAGGCTTGGACGAGCATGCGGTCGCGAGCTTTGCCAACGTAACCGACGCCGCGGCCTTCCTGCATGAGGTAAAAGACGATGCCGTTGCCTTTCTTCGCGATGACCTCGAGCGCGCCTTCGAGCTGCTGGACACAATCGCAGTCGCAGCCGCGTAGGGTTTCGCTGGTGACACAGGAGGAGTGGAGGCGCGTGTAGAGGGGAGTCTTCGGGTGAACGATGTCGCCGTAGGCGAGGGCGATGATGTAGTGCTTGTCGATGATGTCCTGGAAAATGTAGGCGCGGAAGGTGCCGAAGCGCATATCGAGCGCGCAGTTGGCGATGTAGAGCGTCTGCCCGTAGAGCGGACGATCATCGATCGACGAAGGTGCGAGCACGCTGCCGGAGGCGTGCTGGAGCGAGCGGATGAGCGCATCGAAATCGGGGATGCCGTCGGCGGTGAGCGGAAAAGGCTTGGGCGCGGCGGCGGCGGAGAATTTGACGACGTTAGTCATGGAAAAAGATGTCGGGCGAAAGAGGGCATCGCGGTGGGAGCTGCTGGCTTTCAGCTCCAGAGCGGTTTGAACAGGCCCCAGAAGATATGCAGGAAGAACAGGGCCGCCAGTCCGTAAGTGAACGCGGGCACGGTGCGGGCGCGGCCAGTGGCGAGGGCGATCAAGGTCAGGGCGATCACGCCGAGGCCGAGACCTTCGGCGATGCTGAAGGTGAGCGGAATGCAGAGCAGCGTGATGACCGCGGGCATCGTTTCGGTGAAGTCGTCCAGCTTGATCTCGGCGACAGTTTGAAACATAAATACGCCAACCACGACGAGTGCGGGCGCGGTTGCCACGGCGGGGATGGCGAGGATCAAGGGCGTAAGGAAGAGCGCAAAAAGGAAGCACACGGCGGTGGTCATCGCGGTGAGTCCGGTGCGGCCGCCAGCTTCGACACCGGAGGCGGACTCGATGTAGCTGACGACCGTGGAGGTGTCGAAGAGAGCGCTGATCATGGCGGCGAGCGAATCGCTGATGAGCGCGCGTCCGGCTTTGGGGAGCGTGCCGTCGGGCTGGAGGAGGCCGGCGCGTTTGGTGACACCGATGAGGGTGCCGATGTTGTCGAACATATCGACGATCAGCAGCGTGATCAGGATCGGCAGGGCTTTGACGAAATCGTTGAGGAGGAAGTCGAAGTTGAGTTTGAGGAAAACCGGTTCGGGGGACGCGGGCAGGGAGAACAGCGAGCCGAACGATGGCAGGTTGGTGACGTATCCACCTTTCCCATCCGGCACGAACGTGCCGACGAGCGTGACGATCAGGATCGAAATGACGATGGAGCCGGGCACGCGGCGGGAGACGAGCACGGCGGTGAGGATGATGCCGGCGAACGCGAGGGCGACGGGCGGAGAGCCGAAGTCGCCTTGGGTCACGAAGGTGTTCGGATGCGGCGCGACGATACCGGACTTTTGTAGGCCGATGAACGCGATGAAAAGACCGACACCGCAGGTGATGGCTATCTTGAGCGAGTAGGGGATGGCGTTGACGATTTTCTCTCGGATGCCGGTGAGCGAAAGCAGCAGGAAGAGGCAGCCGTTGACGAAAACGAGGCCGAGCGCGGATTGCCAGGGGACGCCGGCGCCGAGGCAGATCGTGTAGGTGAAATAAGCGTTGATCCCCATGCCCGGCGCGAGGGCGAGCGGGAAATTTGTCGTGAGCGCCATGAGCGCGGTGCTGATGGCGGCGGTGAGCGCGGTGACGGTGATGAGCGCGGCTCGCGGCATGCCGGTTTCCATCAGGATCAGCGGATTCACGGCGAGGATGTAGGCCATCGCGGTGAAGGTGGTGACGCCGGCCTGAAGCTCGCGCGAGACGGTAGTCTTGTGCTCGGCGAGGTGGAAAATGCGGGAGAGCATGGAAAAGAGTTTCGGCAAAATAGCACAGGCAGTGCCAGACGAGATTGGTCGAAGGCGAGGGGCTATAGGCGAAGGGCGATGGGTCGGAGGTGCGGAGCCGGGCGGACTGGAGTGGCGCAATTCGCCCAGACCGCGTGGGCGCTCGCTCCACCTTCGGGCTGGTTCTGGGGGGCGGCTTCGCTCTCAATGGCCGGACGATGCCGATCGTCGATGCTCACGTTCACCTATATCCCGATGAGTTGAATCGCGCGCCGGTGGCGTGGGCGAAGGAGTGGGGCGAGCCGCATTGGGCGACGCTTTGCACGCGGGTGCGGAAGAGCGGGCGGGCGGTGCAGGGCTTTCCGAGCGTGGGCGAGTTGTTGCGCGACATGGATGACGCGGGCGTGGACCGGGCGGTGTTGCTCGGCTGGTATTGGGAAAATCATGTCACGTGTGTCTGGCAAAATCGCTTCTATGCGGAGTGTGTGCGGGCGCATCCGGACCGGCTCAGTGCGTTCGCGACGGTGCATGCGAGGGCCGGGCGTGAGGCCGTGCTGGCGGAGATACGGCGTGCGGCGGAGGACGGGCTGTGCGGCCTTGGAGAGCTGTCACCGCATTCACAGGGATTTTCGAGCGACGATGAAACATGGCAGGCAGCGTTGTCGCTGGCGGGCGAGTTGCGGTTGCCAGTCAATCTCCACGTGACTGAGCCCGACGGGAAAAATTACCCGGGAAAGGTGGAGACGCCGTTGGAAGATTTTGTGCGGATGGCGAAGGCGCATCCGCGGACGACGTTTATTCTGGCGCACTGGGGCGCGCGTTTGCCGCTGCATCCGGAGTTTGGAGCCGAGGCGCTGGCGTTGCCGAATCTCTACTATGACACAGCGGCTTCGCCGCTGATTTATTCGCCGGTGGTCGCGGGCGAGATGCTCACGCGCTTCGGAGCGGAGCGGGTGTTGTTTGGTTCGGATTATCCATTGTTTCTTTATCCGAACGCGCCGGAGCAACCGTCGTCAATGCGGGCGTTCGTCGACGAGTTTCGTGCGGCGCAGCTGTCGGATGACGTGCGTGCGGCGGTGCTCGGGGGAAACGCGGAGCGGCTGCTGGGGCTGAAATGAGGCGTCACGTTGGCGACGGTTTGTGCGACGGGGGCGTCGCACCTCCATCGCGCGCGCTGCGTGAGCGCAGGGCTTACGCGATCTTTTTCGCGGCGGCTTGTGCGTAGAGGCAGAGCTCGGCGGCTTTGAACGCGTGGGCCTGTGTCATGGCTTTTTCGGTG
>CAMLSH010000364.1 GCA_946482625.1 uncultured Opitutaceae bacterium | reverse complement strand
CGGGCAAGCCGCCAATGGAGCCGGGAAGCGCGGGGCGCTGGAAGGCGGCGGTGTCTTTGGTGGTGCCCTCGCCGAGGGCGCCGAAGTCGCGGACGTTGAATACCGTTGTCGCGGCGGAGGCGGCGGTGAGCGCGAGGGTGACTGCGGCGACGAAGGAGAGTGCGAGTGAGGAGCGCGGGCGGAGGTAATGAAGAATAGGACCGATAGGACTCATGGGACTAATAGGACTTATGGAAATAGGAGGGCGTTGAGTTAGCGGGCTGCGGGTTTTTCGGCCGTGGAGGGCGCTGAGTCGCTGGGAAATTGGTCGAAGTGGCGGGTGATGGGTTTGCCGAGGAGGTGTTTGTCGGCGAAGTCGAGCATGGCGGTCCAGTCGTCGGCGGTGATGGTGTGGCCGTGGTCGGCGTAGTTGACGCCGAGTTTTTCGGTGGCGTCGAAAAGGGCGTAGACGGGTTTGGCGGCGAGCCAGGATTGTTTCACGGCATTGACGAGGGAGACGCCGTCGGTGGTGCCTTCGAGGGCGATGAAGGGGCGCGGTGCGATCAGCGCGAGGAACCAGTGTTGATCGAAGGGAAGTTTATCGGTTTGCCCTCGGAATTGGTGGAGGTGCGGGGAAAACCAGTTCGGGTATTTCTTCATCATGAGGTCGAGACCTTCTTTGCCGCCGCGGCCTTCGCCGCTGAAACGGTAAACGCCGACTCCGCCGCCGCCGGTGACGACAGGCGCGGTGAGGGCGATGCGTTCGTCGAAGGCGCCGGCGACCATGGCGGATTTGCCGGTGCGGGAGATGCCGGAGACGATGATCTTAGCGGCGTCGAGCGACGGATCGGTTTCAATGTAGTCAACAATTCGTGACACGCCCCAGGCCCAGCCGCCGAGGATGCCCCAGTCGTAACCGGGATAGGCGGGATAAAAGCGCGTGGTGCGGAAGGCCCAGCTGCCGTCGGGGAGACGGAGCGTGGTGTCTTCGGCACAGTCGTTGTTGTTGAAGGTGATGTAGGCGTAGCCGCGGGCGAGGATGGGGCGGATGCGCGCGGCGAAGGCTTCGGGGTCAGCGTTGGCGGACGGTTTTGGTGCGGCGGGGTTGCCGCCGGTTTCGGCGAGGGAGGGCTTGGAAGAAGAAGACGCAGGAGCGGGAGCAATGGCTGGTGTTGCGAGCTCGACGGGAAGGAGCGCGTTGACGCCTTTGTCCTGCCCAGGCGGATGTGGAAGCGTGGGCAGGGGCGTCGCGCCGGGAGGTGTGCCGCCGGGGAAAATGACGACGGGGAATGCGGCGCCTTCATGGGCGGCGGGTGTGAAGAGGCCGATGTTGAGCGAGAGTTTTTCCTCCGGGCCGAAGGTGAGGTGAACAAGGCGGTACTTTGCGAAGCCGCTGAGTATCGGTTGGGTGGAGACGACGCGGCCTTTGACGTTGCCGGGCGCGGGCGGCCTGGCGCCGACAGCGTAGTATTCGAGGGTACGGCGGATTTCTGCGCGGTGCGTTTTCCATTCGGCGGCGGTGGAGATGCGCGAGCCGTCGGAGCGGAGAAGCGGGTCGGGAAGCGCGGGCTGATCAGGAAGATCGCCGGGACCGGGCAGGGGGCCGAGAGTTGTCTCGATGCGAGGGACGGGGATTTCGCGCGGGTCGGGTTTGCCGGCCATCATGGTGGGGTCGGGCGCGGGAGGCTGCGCGGTGGCGGGGGCGATGAGTGGGAGAAGAAACGGGCCGAGGATGAGGAGCAGGGGAAAGCGTTTCATATGGGGAGGCGGGAAATGACTCCGGGAGGAGCGGTTGGGGACTCAAACTGGACGCGAAATGGGAAAACGTGAAAGCGCCGCAGATCCGGACGAGACGAATGCTGCGAGTTGGGGCGGGCAGGGAGTTGCGTTCGCGGCACGTGAGGAAGAGGACGTTCACGCAGCAGCGTCCGAAGATCTTGCCGGCGTTCCCGCCATTGTGTGCGCGGGTGTTGGCGCTGTGCTTCTGACCGCCTTAGCTGTCGGTAAGGCGAGAGCGCACGAAGCGGCCTCGTTGGCTTGGCGTCACTAATCTGGCGCGCGAAAAGGCCCGCTGTCGGCACGGGCTGTCTGGCAACTTTCTTTAGGGCACGCGGAGTATTTGTTCGGTGCCGTAGAGCGTGAGCAGCGGGTGTTTGACGACGGTACGCACGTCGTAGGTGTGTCCGGAGACGAGGCCCGGGAGTTCGTAAGTAAATTCGCCGTCGGCGTTGCGGGCCGTCAACGGCGTGGTCTGCCAAGCGGTGTGGCGTTCGGTTAAATCAACTCCGGTGGCGTCGCGATATTCGAAACCAACTTCGAGTGCGGCGGCGTCGCCGAGCTTCTGCAGCTTGCCGACGAGACGGGCGGTGCGGGCCGCACCATTCCATGTGGGTGGGAGCGTTTCGACCGACGGCGGTGTGAGTGCGGGTTTAACGTTCGTGATCTTCAGGACGACAGGGTTGGGCCATTTGCGATTCGTGTAGAGGCGCTGGGCGTGCATGGCACGGACGTGCAGCCCGGAGGCGTCTTGTTTCCAGGTACTTTTGGGGATGATGGCCGGTTGGTATTCCAGGACCGCATCGTTTTGGCCGAGCACACTCACCTCGGTTTTTTCTGTCGCACGAAGTGATTTAAGCGTGAAGTCGCGCCACGTGCCGTAAGGCCAGCGCTCATTGGTTTTCACGATAGCGTAGACGGTCTCGGCATCTTTTTGTTTGGTAAACCAGACGTCGCCTTCGTTGGTGATCACCCAAGGGCGCACGCTGTAGATGCATTCGCTGTTGATAAACATCCAGAGGGCGATTTCGCGGAGGCGCGTTTCCTCCTCAATGGAGATTTCGCCGTCGGGCTTTGGGCCGATGTTGAGGAGCAGGTTGCCGCCTTTCGCGCGGGTCTCGACTAACAGAGAGATGAGCTGGCCGCCGGTTTTGTGAACGTCGTTGGTGGGTTTATACTGCCAGTCGGTGCCCATCGTGAGGCAGGACTCCCATGCGGTGTCGAGCGGCAGGCCGGGGATGACCTGCTCGGGTGTGAAGATGGCGCCGCGCGTGACGACGGTGTTGGGCTGGAGGTCCCAGGCGAGCTCGCGAATTTTTTCGTGCGGACCATCGATGAAGAACACGTCGATGGCGCCGTAGTTGGTGTAGAGTTCGCGCACTTGGGCGAGGTCGAGTGACATCAGGCCCGGGTTGTTGGCGGGGATGACGTCGGGGATGCGTCGCTGGACAGCTTTGCCGTTTTTGAAGAGCCACCAGAAATCGTCGGGTGAAAAATAGAGACCGGGCGCGATTCCTTGGGCGCGGAAGGCGTCGAGGATTTCGCGTGTGGGATCACGTTTGAACGGCGTGTGCGCGATGTTGAAATCGTTCGTTTGCGTCGGCCACATGCTGAAGCCGGAGTGATGCTTGGCGGTGAATACGACGTAGCGAATGCCGGCGAGTTTCGCGAGGGCGGCCCAATCTTCGGGGTGAAACTTGCGGGGGTTGAATGTGCGAGGCAGCTCTTCGATGAACCGGCGGTTGTAGTCGTAGGAAGCGCCGACCATCGAGTGACTGATCACAGCGCCGAGCTGACTATCTACGCTCCAGTGAATGAAGAGACCGAAGCCCTGATCGCGAAACCACTCGAGGCGTTCGGGCTTGTTGCGAGATCCTTCGGTCGCTGGGGCGGCGTCGGCGACGACGGAGCTCAGCAGGGCCAGGACGAGTATGAACAGACCAGGGGAAGGCCGCAGGTAGGTACTCATAGGGTAACGGACGTAGAGTGCCTGACTTCAGCCAGCTGCGAGGCTGCGGCGGCTTATGTCGTTAACGAGGTCCGAGTGACGTGATCACGCGCGAGCACGTTTTGGTGGCGCTGTGCGGGCAAAAAAAGAGCCCACCGGTTTCGGTGGGCTCGGGAATGCGATGAACGCTTAGGTGATGATTACTTCTTCTTCGCGGGCTTCGCGGCGGCGCGGGTTTCTTCGATCGCGGCTTGCGCGGCGGCGAGGCGGGCGACGGGGACGCGGTAGGGCGAGCAGCTGACGTACGTGAGGCCAGCCTTATGGCAGAACTTCACCGAATCAGGATCGCCACCGTGTTCGCCGCAGATGCCGAGCTTGATGCCAGGGCGGGTCTTGTTGCCCTTCTCGACGGCGATCTTGATCAGCTGGCCGACGCCGGTCTGGTCGATCGAGGCGAACGGGTTCTTCTTCAAGATTTCCGTTTCAGCGTAAGCGCCGAGGAAAGAGCCGGAGTCGTCGCGCGACATGCCGAGGCAGGTCTGCGTGAGATCGTTGGTGCCGAAGCTGAAGAACTCGGCGGTCTG
>CAMLSH010000363.1 GCA_946482625.1 uncultured Opitutaceae bacterium | reverse complement strand
GCCTATGAGCGCGAGCGGCACGAGCCCAAAAAACACGGCGTGATACGCGGCGCCTACTATGCCCATGCGAATCCAGAGCTCGTACGCTCCCGTGTGCAGACTGACGCGGCCACCATCCCCGCCGAAAACCGCGTCCGTCAGCCGCCCGTGGAACGTGACCTGATTGCGAAACCCTATGCCGGACAGCCAGTGCTCCCGCATGAGTTCGCACCACGCGCGCCAGTCATCGAGATACATCTCGCTGGAAAGCGCCTGCTGTCCATCGCCGCCCTCGGTCATCAACAACGATTGCAACCGTCCCGTCGCCGCCTCCCACCCAAACCAGCCCGCATAAATCGCAAAGCCGCTGGCCGTCGCCGCCATCACCGCGATCAACGCACTCGCACCGCCGACAAACCAACCTCTGTTTTGAATCCAACGAGGCACCATCCAGCCCGCGAAAACCAAAGCGCAGTAAATGACCACCAGCCGCCGATAACTTCCCACGATGACTGCGAGACAAAGCATCAACGAAATCACGGACATGACCCGATCCATTGGCTTCGCGGCGTGCAACAAACGGCAGAGCGCGAGCGCCGCTGACACCAGGCACAGCATCAGAAACCCGCCGTCGATTTCCACCGACGGAACATCCGCCACCAGCGGCACGCCGCCGACCCACGCATAGAGCGCCAGCGAGACCAGTGCTTTGCCAGCGATCACCCCTTGAAACGCCATCGTCGCCTCGCGCAGCCGTTCGTCATCCTTCGCAAGCATCAGACCGGTGGCGATCGCCCCGGCAAAAATCATGAAACCGCGCGCCTCGTTTAGAAACGGAGACAACGGCCCGTACCCATCGACGATCATTCGCGCGCTTGCGCAGAGATAAAAGGCCATGCTTCCCGCCACGATCAACCGGCGGCGGGTAGACTGCGCCACATCCAGAAAAAACGCCGCAACCGCTCCGCCGGCAGCGAGGAAAACCACGAGTTTGTAGAGCCTGTCCGCCACCATCCCATACGTCGCCACGCTGAACGGCGCCGGGTACCCGCGCAGATACTTGATCGCGAAAGCGAACTCGTCCGTGTCCAAGCAAAGCAGCCCGACGACAAAGAAAATGATCAGGCGGGTCATCATTTTGTATTCACGAGTCCACTGCGGAAACAGCCGCCCATGACGCCTCGACCGCTTTCAACACATCCTCCGCCACGATCCGACGCACGCACCACGGCTCCTCTTGCCCGCAGTTCCAGTTGCAGCCAAAACACGCCTGTTCGTGCGTCAGCCACGTCTGCCTCGCCGAGCGTGCCCACGGCCCGCATTTCCCGAAGTGTCCTCCACCGATCAAAATCACCGCCGGCTTATTGAGCGCCGCCGCTAGATGCGCGGCCGCGGTTTCCACCGCGATCACCACGTCCGCTCGCATCATCAAATCAAGGAGCGCCGAAAAATCCTTCGTCACGTCCGCGCTCACGTTCCCACACTTTTTCGCCAGCGCGTGAAGCCGCGCACGGTCGCCTTCAGCCCCGTTAAAAACCACCCGCCGTCCCGCCGCCCGCAATCCCTCCACGATCTTACACCAGCTCTCGTCCGGATAGTCCCGTACTGCGTTCGATCCAAACGGGCAGATCAACACATCGCCTCCGACGTTCGCCGATGAGGCGAGCGCCGGTAGCAGATCGTCCGCGATCACACGTTCGCCGCTCCAGTTCGAAAGCACCGCCGCATGGGCTCGCAGCTCGGCCGGCAACTCGTCGCGCTTCACTTCGGGGTAATTCACCCTCTCAGAAAAAATTTCACGCCCGCTTGAAATCCCGCCGCCTTCTTCGCAGCCGACACTCCGCTTCGCACCAAGCCCCGCCAGTATACTCTTCCGAAAAAATCCGCCTTGATGGCGCAGACAAATCAACTCGTCCGCCCGGACCCGCCCACGCGCCAGTGGATTCCACCAAGCCGCCCACAACGCGGCGCGCGCGCCTTCACCGCGATAGGCGACGTAGTGTTTTTCGACGTCCGGAAACTCCCTCTCTGCCAACTCGCGCACAGACTCGCTCAAAACCAACAAGAGGTCCGCTTTCGCCACTCGCGCTGCGACGAATCGCAACGCTCCCAGCGCGAGCACGAAGTCCCCCACTCGGTCCACTTTGTAGATCGCGACCGCCACCCGCCGCTCCGCCCGCACTCGACGCATCCTTCCCACGAGGTGGCATACCCCGGCCAGCAGACGTTTTCTCAACTCACGTTTCTCACGCATCGGCGCGCGCTGTATTTTCAAAACCTTTCGCGCTTCGAGATAAACGCAGGGCACGTTGATCGCCAAAAATACACCGCCCGCCAAAGCGGCGAAACCCGCCAAACCGCCTGCGCGCAGTGACCACGGAGCGCAGGCGATGATCACCGCCACGCTGAATCCTCCATAGATGCCCTGCCCGAAGGCCCGGCCGAAACTGTTCAGCAAAAATGCGGGTGGCTGACTCAGACTGGTCGTCGCCGCCCAAAATCCAAACGCCGCCGCAGTTAACAAATCCAGCGACACCGTACCCTGACTCCAAATACGCACCGCCGGCCCTCCCCAGAGCGCGAACGCTGCCTGCGGCGCCGCGATCGCAAGCGCACTCACAATCACGGATCGCCGGTAGTTTTTCTCCAGCCACACCAGATCGCCCCGACTGCGCGCTTCGGTAAATGCCGGCCAGAGCGGCGCCAGCACCATCGTCTGCACCTGACTGAACAAGCCGAGCAGCCGTTGCCCAAGGCTCCAAGGCGTCACCGACGCCGGTCCCAGCACCGCCGAAATCAGAACCGGCGGCAACGCGCTCAACGCCAGTGCACCGAGCTGCGGCAACGTGAATGGCAGACCCGCTTTGAGCAACCGTGCCATTCCCGCAGTATCCGGCCTTCGGAGACTCGACGCCGACCATCCCATCCTCCGGAAAAGATGCACGCCCAGGCAGATATTCCCTATCACCACCGGCCACGCCGCCGCCGCGACAAAACCCGCGAAACCAACCCCACCTCCGCTCGCCAGCATCACTGCGAACAATGCGAGCACCTGGATCGCCGCAGTCCACACGTTGGCCAGCCAGCCGAGTTGAAGTCCATAGGCGAGCCGCGCCAGCACGGTCAGCGGCAAGTTCACGCAAAACAAAATGATCAGGACTAGCAGTCCGCGCCGCGCATCTTCCGCGAGTTTCGGAGCCGCCAGTCCGAGCCAGTCTTCCCACGGCAGCCATCGCCACGCCGCCAGTAACATCATCGCGAGGACCACGCCCACCAGCCCAAGCAGCGCGACTCCATCGATTCCGCTTTTCCATGCCTCCGCCTCGCGACTTTGCCCGGCATACGCAGCCGCTTCGTTTTGTACGCCCGCGCCGATCCCTACATCTGCAAACGCCATCAGCGACAATGCGCTTACCAACGTCATCCATACGCCGAATAACTCACTGCCGAGGTGACCGACCGCGATCGGCACTTGCGCGAGCAAACACACCGCACCAACCGCCTTCGCTGCAATCGACGCACCCGCGCTCTGCCAAAAAGCAGTTTCACGACGGCGTACAACGACATCAGCTGAAGACGATAACGACATGGGGCCGGGGCATCCATCCCGCGGGCCCCGCCTTCGCTACAATCGCGGAAATGAGCTCAACACAATCCAATCTCCGAAAAATTTCCGTCCGCAAAGTCACCGTGCGGCAATGACCATCCGAGATCTGCGCGCAGGCAGATAACGTTCGAGTCGCACCCACGTCCTTTGACCCCGCATTGCGTTTCGCGGCGTCACGCCCTGCCGCAGTGGTCCATTCTACGCCGGCCCCCCAGCTCGCAGTTGAGCGTTCAACGTTGGTGTTGAGCGTTCCCCCTCTCCCGCCGCGCAATCACACAACTCTCGTCCTCCTGACAGCGTCCTGTCAGTAATCTCAACCCACGCCGCCGCCTTCTGCACCGCGCAGTTGAATTCCCGCGCCGCCTGCCCATCCGTATCGGCCCTGTGTCCAAACGCACCGCCAAGCCCACCGCCGTCTCCGTCCCGTCGTCCGCCCGCCGCGCGGCAAAAGCCCTTTCGCCAGCCGCCATCGAGCCTCCGGCTTCCTCCGGAACAATCGAAAATCCAAACTCGAAAATCCAAAATCCCGAATCCATCCGCCTGCGCGGCGTCCGCCAGAACAACCTCAAGGGCTTCGACCTCGATCTCCCGCTCGGCAAATACATCGTCGTCACCGGCCTGAGCGGCGCCGGCAAATCCTCGCTCGTTTTCGACACGCTCCACGCCGAGGGACAACGCCGCTACGTCGAAACCTTCTCCGCCTACAC